>NZ_JAKRGG010000038.1:0-75764 GCF_022347645.1 Vibrio sp. MMH1-50 | reverse complement strand
GCGTTGTGATGTTGCATTGTGAATTGAATTATCCGCGAGTGTAGAACCAGTTCCTCCCCTTTGAGCTCTGTGTGTTGAGAGCTTCGGAGTTTGATATAAGGGGGAGGGCTGTTCTTTCTTGTTGTGTGCTCAGTGCTTTCGCCACAAACCAAAAAAAGCCAGCAGTAGTAGCTGCTGGCAAAGTCTTTGGGCTTCTAGGTTTTTGCTTTTATTTCTTGCCACTCCGTTCTACACAGTGCCCCGATTGGCTTTCCGGGGAAGAAAACACAGCACTGTGCGCTTTGTGTCCAAGAAATTTGGAGATTAGCCTTGCTTACGGATTAGGTAGTCAAATGCGCCTAAGCTTGCTTTTGCACCTTCACCCATCGCAATGATGATCTGTTTGTAAGGAACGGTTGTTGCGTCACCGGCTGCGAACACACCTTCTAGGCTAGTATCGCCACGGCTACCGACTTCGATTTCGCCGCGCTCAGATAGGGCTACTTCTGAATCTTTTAGCCATTCTGTGTTTGGTACTAGACCGATTTGAACAAAGATACCTGACAGTTCAATCTCTTTGATTTCGTCTGTGTTGCGGTCTTTGTACTTCAAACTTGTTACGCGAGTACCGTCGCCCACAACTTCAGTAGTTTGCGCCATCGTGATGATGTCTACGTTTGGTAGTGAATTCGCTTTGTCGATAAGCACTTGGTCTGCGCGAAGTACGTCTGCGAATTCAAGAACCGTTACGTGTTCGACGATACCAGCAAGGTCGATAGCAGCTTCGATGCCTGAGTTACCACCACCGATAACCGCAGTTTTCTTGCCTTTGAACAGTGGGCCGTCACAGTGTGGGCAGTACGCGACACCTTTGTTGCGGTACTCTTGCTCACCCGGAACATTCATTTCACGCCAGCGTGCACCAGGGCTTAGGATGACACTCTTACTCTTCAGCGTTGCGCCGCTTTCAAGTTGGATGTGAATCAAACCATCTTCTGTGTGTGCTGCGCCCATTAGCTTCTCAGCTTGTTGCTCAGTTACTACGTCTACGTCGTATTCTTTTAGGTGTTCTGCTAGATCAGTCGCCAGTTTTGGACCTTCAGTACGTTTTACCGAAATGAAGTTCTCGATTGCCATGGTGTCCATAACCTGACCACCAAAACGCTTAGCAACAACGCCAGTACGAATACCTTTACGAGCAGCGTATAGAGCAGCTGTGCTACCACCAGGACCACCGCCGACAACAAGTACGTCGTATGGGTCTTTTTCGCTCAGTGCTTTTGCGGCTTTCTCGCTTGCTCCGTCATCCACTTTGTTCAGGATTTCAGTCAGAGACATACGACCTTGACCGAATAGCTCGCCATTCACAAATACACTTGGTACTGCCATGATGTCGCGTTGTTTCACTTCATCTTGGAACAAACCACCGTCGATCATGGTTGCTTTTACTTTCGGGTTGATCGCCGCCATCATGTTGAACGCTTGAACTACGTCGGGACAGTTTTGGCACGACAGTGAAATGAAGACTTCTACGTCTAGATCTTTGTCTAGTGCTGCGATTTGCTCAATCACTTCTGGTTCTAGTTTGATTGGGTGACCGCCAGAATGAAGCAGTGCCAATACTAGAGAGGTAAATTCGTGACCCATTGGCAAGCCTGCAAAGCGTAGTGCTGTGCCTTTTGTTGGGTTAGTTACCGCCATCACTGGTTTACGTGCGCTTGCGTTGTCGTCACGTTCAACGGTGATTAGGTCGCTCATCTCTGCGATTTGGTTCGCTAGAGACAAAATGTCATTCGATGCTTTGCTTTCATCTAGACTAACCACTAAACGAACTTCTTCTTTTACATTAGCCAGATATTGTTTGAGTTGTTGTTGGATCGCTTGGTCTAACATAGTTGTTACTACCTTAATTAAAACTAAAAAGTGGTTACTGTAGATAAAACCTGAGGGGGAGAGAGCAAATCAGGTAGAAGGTCGTCAAGGTATCTAACCTGAAGTGCTCTCTAATTCAGTTCTAATCAGAAAAAGGAAATCGGGAACTGATTAGAACTTAAATTTCAGTGGCTTAGATTTTGCCAACTAGGTCTAGTGATGGAGCTAGTGTCTCTTCACCTTCTTTCCATTTAGCTGGGCAAACTTCGCCTGGGTGTGCTGCTACGTATTGAGCTGCTTTCACTTTGCGTAGTAGGTCTTCTGCGTCACGACCGATACCTTCAGCAGTGATTTCCATTGCTTGGATAGTACCTTCTGGGTCGATTAGGAATGTTGCACGGTCTGCAAGACCTTGACCTTCACGCATCACACCGAAGTTGTTTGTGATGTTGCCTGTTTGGTCGCCAAGCATGTAGTACTGAATCTTACCGATTGTGTCTGAGCTGTCGTGCCATGCTTTGTGAGTGAAGTGTGTGTCAGTTGATACTGAGTAAACTTCTACGCCACGTTTTTGTAGCTCTTCGTAGTGGTCTGCTAGGTCGCCCAGTTCTGTTGGACATACAAACGTAAAGTCTGCTGGGTAGAAGAAGAATACTGCCCATTTACCTAGAACGTCTTGTTCTGTTACTTCAACGAATTCGCCGTTTTTGTACGCTGTAGCTGCAAATGGTTTGATTTGAGTATTAATCATAATTTACTTTCCTTTGAATGTTTTAAGCTGAGCTGTTGTTGCTTTCGGAAAGTATATTCTCATCGGAGTGTGTTTAAGGAAAATCGCTTGTAACTATCCTATTGATAGCCATTTCCTATTTCACTTGATAGGCATATCCGATGTAGGTGAGTTTGCTTTGATAGGTTTTATTGAAGATGAATGCAGAGCGATAATAGATAATGTTGATTGAGAAGGACGATGAGGGAGGATGGAGGTATAACGTGTGATTCCCGCTTAAAAAGGCGCGATAAGCCGCGCCTTCTCATATTATGCAAACGGAATTATTTGCGGTTGTGACAGTGGTACTCACCAGTTTTACTGTTTGTATGACAGCCATTTGCATCGGTGCCTCCAGAATGGGCAAACGCCGCAGAAACCATACCGAAACTAACAAGAAGAACGAATACTGCCTTTTTCATTTAATACTCCGAAATGTATGCCCAAACTTGAGCGCGCGGAGTTTTACATGGATGCTACTAGTTGAATATGATTTCAATCAACCTTTAACGTCTCATCGCCCACTTATTTCGTCAGTGGGCAAGATTTCAAAGGATTAGCTCAGATTGTCGAGCACTTTGCCACACAGCTTCTTCAGCATGATCATTTCATCCAGCTCTAATGTGATTTTACACATCATGGCGTTTGGCACTGCCTTGGCTTGTTCTTTAAGGTCACGACCTTGTTCGGTGAGGTTGAGTACGCGGACGCGCTCATCGGTTTCACTGCGACCACGCTCTACATAGCCTTTTGCTTCTAAGCGTTTAAGCAGCGGTGTGAGTGTGCCTGAGTCCAAATGCAGTTGTGATCCCAGTTCTTTCACACTGGCACCGTCTTTCTCCCATAGCACCATCATCACTAAGTACTGCGAATAAGTCAGATCAAGCTCGTCCAGCAACGGGCGGTAAGCTCGGATCACTGCATTTGCTGCGCTGTAGAGCGGGAAGCAAGCTTGGTTTTCGAGTAAGAGTTTATCTTCGTCGGTCATGGTGTTGTCGGTGTAACACTGGCTCATTGGTGTTGCCTACCTGCTTACAGAGAAAGAGAGTTATAAAATAAATTGTGCACAATATAGTTGCAAACTATCTTCACTTCGATATAAGATTGCAAGCAATTAAATTGCGCACAACTTAAATTAAGAAGGATACTCGCATGACTACTCTATACAAAACTCAAGCTACCGCTTTGGCTGGTCGTAATGGTCAAGTAAAAACTGATGACGGTCTTCTCGATCTAGAGCTGTCATACCCGAAGGAAATGGGCGGCACAGGCGCAGCAACTAACCCAGAACAGCTGTTCGCAGCGGGCTATTCGGCATGTTTTTCTAACGCGATTCTGCACGTAGCACGTGAAGGTAAAGTAGACCTGAAAAGCGCACCCGTAACAGCGCAAGTGGGCATTGGTCCGAACGACAACGGCGGCTTCGCACTAACAGTGAGCCTAGCGGTAGAGCTAGATATGCCACAAGAGCAAGCGCTAGAGCTAACGCGCATTGCGCACCAAGTTTGCCCATACTCAAACGCAGTTCGTGGCAACATTGATGTAGCAGTAACGGTAAACGGCGAAGCGATTTAAGCGGGTCTTACCACGGTACAAAGACAAAAAAGCCTGCAAGTACGCAGGCTTTTTTTGATTGGTATGAAGCGAGAATACTTAACGCGACTCTAGTGGGTAAGAGCGGTAGCTCCACATGCCGTAAGTACGCAGTGCATCGCGATAAATACCAAGTAGTTCGCCATCGCTGGCTGTGGCTAAGTCTTTAAGCGGTTTGTCTGGGTAGCTTACGGTGTCGAAAGTGATGCCTTGTGGACCAGTTTGCCAGCTTGCGATTTCAAATAGCGTTTGACCACGGCGCACGTGGCTCGCTGAGCTGATGATGGTCGCGTGCTTGATGTTATGACGTGCTAATGCGTAGCTGCTGAATAGAGCGTTACCTACCGTGCTGGTGGCGTAGTTTTCTTCAATGATGCGATCTTTGCTGATTCCTTTTTCAATCAGCCAATCCGCCATTAACTTGCCTTCTGTTTTGTGGTTCTTTGGTACGCCGCCCGTCAATACGATCAACGCGTCTGGGTTTGCTTTTGCCATGGCTAGCGTGGTTTCTAAACGCTCAACCAAGATTTGGTGCATTGAACCATCCGGATTCAGTGCGTATCCCAGTGTGACGATCGCCCCCTTGTCATTTAGTTTGCCTTTATCGGCTTTCTCTTTTAGTGGCGTGGCAAGCACGCGGTCTACAGTGTCGAAGATGCGTTGGATGTCTGCCGCTTTACCAGCATTGAGCTTCGTGAGCGTCGCCATGTGTTTCGCTGATTCCGCTTGGTTGCCCTCAAAGCGTTGCCATACCGCTAAGTAAGCGTGCAAATCCACATCGTCTGGTGCGACCGAAAGGGCTTGTTCGAACAGTTCAATCGCGCGGTCTGCATTCTTGTTGTAGATCTGCGCGTTTGCCGCAGAAATCAGCAGGTCAGTACGGTATGGCTCAAGTTTGTAGGCTTCTAGTAAGCGGTCGGTAACAATCTCCATGTTGCTCGGCATTTTGGCGGTAAAACCAGCGTGCGAGATACGCGCAGGGGATTTGAATGCCTTTACCGCGTCGTTGAGCAGTTGGTCGACAACCTGACGCTTGGTGACGATCTGTGAATAGTCGGCTGAAGATTGGATAGCAGCATCGTTTGCTGCAATGGAGTATGGAGCAGCCGTTAGCGCAATCACGCTACCAAGAGCAATAGCAAGTAAGTTCTTCTTCATGAAATGTCCTAGAGGTGCTGTAGTACCTAGTTTTTATCGTGCCTAACGTTGTTGTAGGTCGAACGAGTTCGATGGATTTTTTCAGTCTAGGTTCGCTTCATGAATAAACTGTGAAATGAATCCCAACTCAGCCGAACGAAGGGATTCATGTGGTTAAAACGCGAAGTAGGATCACGAAAAACGTTGCCCACCGGCTGTTGTGTTAAACGGTTGGATTTAAAGACAATCGCGAGCTGGTTGCTCTCTTCATATGTGAACAGCACTCGACCAGCCATCCATTACGATGTGCGGCGTTGTATGCGCCTCGACAGCAGCGAAGCCAATCTTTCTTGGTCGAGAAGTAAGAGGCGCTGCCCTTACAGATTTTCAGTGTCCATTTGGCGCGAGCAGAGCGCATATGCTGGCAACACTTTTTCATCCATCCATTACGGTGTGCTGCGAAGTAAGCGCCACTGCAGCCTTCTTGCCATGCGGTTCGAGTCTTGAATTCAGAAGCACTTTTGATGCAGGCGTCGAGTGTCCATTTCTTTTGCGTTCTCGGCGCACCCATGTGAGCGCAGCAGTGCTCCAACCAACCTCGGTTTCGTGCCGCTTGATACGCACTTTTGCACGCGCTGATCCACTCGGTCCGGGTCCGAAACGCTCGAGCGCTTTTGAGGCACGCCGCGAAGTCCCATTTCAGTTCGATGGGCTTCATGTGAGTGCAGCATTCGTCTAGCCAACCATTGCGATTTGCTGCGTTATAAGCACCGCTGCAACCGCGTTGCCAATCAGAACGGGTATTGTACTTCTTGGCATTTTTCGCGCAGTTTTCAAAGGTCCATTTTTTACCTGTACGAGAGGGAAGCATGTGAGCGCAGCAATCTTCTACCCAGCCATTTTTACGAGCTGCATGGTAGGCGCTTTTGCACGCTTGGTTCCACTCAGAGCGGGTTTTATATCGAGCGGCGCTGCGTACGCATTTTTCGTAGGTCCACTTAACGCCAACGCGTTGCATGTGGGCACAGCATTGGTCTAGCCAACCATTCCGATAAGCAGCACTGTAAGCCGCTTTACTCCCTTCGCTCCATGCGGTGCGAGTTTTGTATTGTGCTGCGCTTTGTTTGCACAGTTCGAGATTCCATTTCCCCTGTTTTTTGGGTAGGTCCATAAGATTCATAAGCGCACCTCTTCGAACGTATTCAGAATAAGGTTGAAAAGCCGTTTCCCTAAATGATGCCCTACCACGCTTTCTATGAAGCTTGCTCTCGGCGGTAGGTGAAAATACTGGTTGGGTATATGTACGGATTTTTAAGGCTTTGAGGTCAATTTAAGAGAGAAGTATCGGTGGGAAAAACAAACCCCGCAGCTAGGCGGGGTTTGATATTGAGCTTAGAAACGAGTACTACGCCAGTTTAAATGTCGCTACTTTCGAGTTGAGGTCTTCAGCTTGTGATTTCAGCTCAGAAGATTGGTTCATGGATTCTTCTGCACCAATCACCAAGTGATCGGTCACGTCTTTGATGGACGTAACATTCTGAGTGATCTCGTTGGTCACGTGCGTTTGTTCTTCTGCTGCTGTAGCGATTTGTGTCGCCATGTCGCTGATCAATGCAACCGCTGAATTGATTTCATCCAACGCTTGCGAAGCACGGTCGGCATCTTCTACCGAACCCATCGCCAGTTCTGAACTGCGTTCCATCAAGGTCACAGCGCGTTGAGTGGTGCGTTGCAGCGTTTCGATGGTGGATTTGATCTCTTCTGTTGAAGTGTGTGTACGTTGCGATAGTACGCGAACTTCATCAGCCACGACTGCAAATCCACGACCTTGTTCACCAGCGCGTGCCGCTTCGATTGCCGCGTTCAACGCAAGTAGGTTGGTTTGTTCAGCAATATCACGGATGGTCGACAGCACGGTGTTGATGTCTTGTGCGTGTTGGTTTAGTTCACTAATAACACCACTTGCTTGGTTCACTTCAGAAGACAAGTTGTTGATCGAGTCTTTCGTGTTTACCACAAGTGAGTGACCGTTTTGTGTACTTACTGATGAATCTTGCGCTACTTTCGCTGTTTGTTCAGCGTGAGAGGCGATCTCTTGAGTTGCAGACGCCATTTCTGTCACTGCCGTTGCCACAAGCGTGATTTCTTGTTGCTGGTGGTTTAGCTCATCAACTGATTGGTTTGCACGCTTAGTGCTTAGCTCAGACTGTTGGTTTAGGTCTTCGGCTTGATGACGAATATGACCAATAAGCTGCTGAAGGCTCGCAACGAACTGGTTGAAGTTCTCTGCCAGTTCACCTACCTCATCGCGGTTTTCTACTTTGATGCGTTGAGTTAAGTCACCACTGCCGTTAGCGATTTGCGACAGTGCATGAGAGACGTTGTAAAGCGGGCGGAACAGGATGTTACACAGCAAGTTAAACAACGCCACACAGATGATCACAACGATAGCCGTCGCGATAATTTGTCCCCAAACGGCATCGTAAAGTGGTGCAACAAGTGAGTCGCTATCCAGAACGGTTACTGTGGTTAGCTTGGTACCGTCGATGGCTTTTGCGTAAACCACAAAGTCTTTACCCTGAATAGACACAGTTCGATCCTGACCAGATCTTGCTGCCGCAACGATGTCATTGTTGCTCAAACCAAGCTTGCTCACAGGTTGATTAAGCAGTTTGCTGTCGTTGTGAGTGAAGATGTTGCCTTGGTCGTTCGCAATGAACATATAGCCTTCGCCCGGTAAAATTACTTGGTTTAGGCTGTTTAGGATATCGCCGATTTCTACGTCAGCACCTAATACTGAGGTTTGACCGTGAAGCTGTATCGCTTTACCCAAAGACACCACGTTTGCGCCTGTTGCGGCGGCAACCGTTGGGTTATCCATAAAGACTTTGGATGGATTAGCAATGGCATTGGTGTACCAACCCCATTTGCGTGGGTCATCGTTACCTGGCGGTAGAACAACGCCGTTTGCGTTATCTTGCGAACCGTCTGGGTAAGCTAAGAAGACGTTATCAAACTTGGCAGAATCGCGAACTTGTTTTAAGTGCGTCACGATTGCCGATTTTTTAGCGTCTTGTGATAGTGAAGTCAGTGCTCGTTCTTTGGATAGAATCCAGTCACTTACATATTGGTTGTAAGATGCGCTTGTGCTTTCTAAACGCTGTGCAACTTCAACGTCAAGTCGTTGCAAAGAGTCACGGAAAGACAGCCCCTCTACCAACACTCCCCCGAGGATGATGGCAGCGCTGGCAGAGATCGCCAGCTTGTTCTTCAAAGATAAGTTCTTAAACATATAGATATGATTGGCTCTTATTATTTATAAAAATTTGTATTTCGCGCCGATATTATATTTTAGTGTTCAAAATAAATACCGATCTGTGTCGCGTATTTGATTCATACTCATGCTAATGCACACATTTTGTTCAAATTGTTTTGCTTTTTTGCGCTAACTTGTTTATTAGCAAACCGTTATTTACATCTTTGTAAATGATTCTTGTTTTTATAAAATGTGATCAAAGTCTTACTATAAGGGCGTATATTGCATATTAAATATCAAGCATATGACGTGATCGATATATTGCCTCAATTATTCATTGTTAGGGACAATAGTTATGCGTAGCACGTTGTTATTACCCGCATTATTACTGTCAGGGTGCGCTCTGACTCCCCAATCAACACCTCTCCAAGCCGATACAAATTGGCATGTCGACCAACTTGCCAATGGGATGAAGTACCATATCTATCCGACTCAAGACGAAGAAGTCTCAGTACGTTTGATGATGAATGTCGGCTCTTTCCAAGAGGACGCCAGCCAAAAAGGCTACGCTCATTTTATTGAGCACATGGCGTTCAATGGCAGTACGCACTTTTCTGGCAATGATGTTGTAAAGCTGTTTGAAGCATCAGGCGGCAGCTTTGGTGCAGATATTAATGCCACGACAACCTATCAGCAGACGACGTACAAATTGGATCTCGCCAATCCAGACAAGCTGAATGAGGCGCTAACGTGGATGCGTGACATCGGTGATGGCATTCAATTTGACCCAACGCAGGTAGAAAAAGAGAAAGGCGTGATTTTGGGAGAGTGGCGACGTTCTCGTCCGGATGATAAGCCGCTGTCTTTCACTGCGTACGAAGCCACAATTGAGGGGACGCCTTACGCAGAACACGATCCAATTGGTACGCGTAGCTCGATTGAAAATACGTCATCACCCGCTTTAAAGCGCTTTTATGACAAGTGGTATCAGCCGCAATACGCAGAGTTAATCATCACAGGTAATGTTGATGTGGACTCGATCGCTAAGATTATCGAGAAAAAATTCTCAAATTGGGAGAGCACGTCTGACGTTGTGGTTGAGAAGCGACGTGATATTCGTGCGAATAACGCCAATCGCATTCTGCCAAGTAGCCAAATGGAATCGCCAAGTCTGCATCTGATCATCGACCGTGATTCTGTGATGCGCCAAACCTTGGCTCAACAACATAGCGCATGGCAAGACGAAGTCAGTGCTCAGCTTATCCAGCAACGTTTGCTTGCGGTGTTAAATGATGCGGCGGAATCTTTCCAATACGCGTATGCACAGCCTTACACGTCCAACTACCACAGTGTCATGTCTGCCGGTGTTTCTTTTGCGCCAGAGCGTCGTGACAATATTCAGAAAATCTTCCTAAATACGCTAACGTCTTTACGCGACTACGGAGTGACACAACAAGAGCTTGATGGTGTGATGTCTGGTTGGTATGGCGAGCTATCTAATCTTGATTCAGATTGGTCGAAACGTAAGCCAGCAGGTTATGCCGAAGCGCGTACTTACCAGTTAGAAATCAACTCGGTAAGCCAATCGAAGCAAGGGTATGAGCAAAGCTTGTCGAGCTTTATCGACAGCAACACATTAGATCATGCCAATGATGAGCTGAAAGCGCTGTTGTCTGAACCAGCAAACTTTGTAATTGGACTGGGTAAAAACGAAAACAAAGCACAGTTTGCAGGTCAATTTGCAGCCTTGAGCGCCGCATATGCACAAGCTGGTGAGAAGCCATTGGACATGTATGCGCAGACGGATGGTTTTATTCAACCAACCAAAGAAGGCACGATCACTAAAATGCGTGAAGAGAAGGGTGGATTCCAAGTTTACACTCTATCGAACGGCATTGAGGTGTGGTTCCAAAAAGACGATAAAGCAGCCAATCGCGCATACGTTTATTTAGCAAGCCAAGGTGGTAAAGCAGCGTTAGATAAGTCGTTGTACCCTGCCTTTGATGTGGCAACGATGGCTGCTGCACGCAGTGGCTTAGGTGGTTTCTCTGGTTCTGAGCTCGACAGCTACTTGCGTAAAACGGATATTTCACTGTTTCCTATTTTGGGTGCAACCAATCATGGTGTAGAAGTGATCGCGCCAAAAGCACACCTTGCGAGTGCGCTAAATGGTTTGTACAACATCATGACGGAAATTAAAGTCGACGAGCGTCAACTTGCCGCTGTGAAACGCGAGTTTGTTCAGCAGCGTCGAGCGTTCTTTGAATCACCAATGGGTAAGTGGGTCAAAGCGGCAAATGAAAACGCTTACCTGCCGAACAGTCGCCAAGTTCTGTTAGCTGCAGATGGGGTTAAGGATGTCACACCAGAGCAAGTTTTCGCTTTGCATGAGACATTGTTTAACCACAACCGCGGTTACAAGATGGTGATGGTTGCAGACATCGACCCAGAGCAGATCACGCCGTTATTGCGTAAGTACGTTGCATCGATTGATCTAAAACCAAGTGAAGCTGTGGACTACCACATCGATTTTAATCCTAATGCGCAAAAACGCTTGGTAATGGCAGAAGGGCACGAGCCATCGTCGTTGTATTTATTACGTTTAACGAACGGCAATGAACAGCCAAGAACGGCGCAAGAAACGGTTGTTATTGACATACTTCAACGCATTGCGGCAGCACGAGTGACTGATCAATTACGTGAAGAGGCAAGTTTGGATTACAGCCCAAGCATTTACCCAATCACGCAAGATGAAGAGATGGTGTCTGACTGGTTCTTTGAATCTCAAATCGATCCGAAAGACGTGAGTAAAATGGATGCGCAGCTTGGCAAAATCATCGATGATTTGGCAACGAACATTACTCAAAAAGAAGTCGATATTGCGAAGAAACAGTTGGTGGTTGCAATGAAAGACATCGACGACAGTCCGGGTCAACGCAGTTGGGCATACACGCGTTACCTTGTTCATGACTATGGACTGGATGTATTGCTTGATATCGACAAAGCGGCGCAAAGTGTCACTTTAGAAGAAGTCAAAGCGTTGGCAAAACGTGCCTTCGGTAACAAAGCGAAACGCACGACGATCATCCTCAATCCAAAATCATAATTTGCAAAGGGCGACTCCATGGTCGCCCTTTTTATTTTTGAATGCCGCCGTATTCAGTCAGTTTTGCTCAGTGGCGACAGACTCATGCGCTTTAATCTTCTGCTTGTAAGCTTTTGCTGCCTCTTTACGTGCCGCATCTAAATCAGCACGACGCACGGTCACCTTCATGCCCGGCATGGGTTTTACCTTACATGCGTAGCGAGGTTGGCCATCCACTTCTACTTTACAAACATGACAGCAGCCTTTGATGCGTCTGTTCTTTAAACACGGTGCGGCGATATTCACTCTGACCTTACGAGCGATATCAACAAGGTTCTGGTCATCCGGTGAAATAGCGATTTTATGGGTATCAATCTCAATGATTGCGGGTTTAAAGGTAAACATAAGCTCTTAAATTAGGGTTAAACAATGATTATATCCAAGTGACTTCAAGATGCAGGATTCAGAGCGCTGTCATTGATTCCCTATTTACCGAAAGCAAGGAAAACAACGCAGCGGAATAGCCAGCTCTTTCCAAGTCATTCTCGCTGAACCTAGCATCCCGAGGTTACTTGGGTATAAGACGAATGATCACGAGAAAAGACGACGCAGTTATTGGAATTGTATAAGGTTCCTTCGGGCTTCAATCGAAAATCATTTTTGTGAAGGAATGCCTCATATTTACTAGGTACAGGAAACCATGTGGTATCGATTGAGTCTCATCTAATTCCAAATAGCAGTAAATGAAGGTTCCCCCAATGAAACGCTACCTATTGTCGACGATTCTACTACTAAGCAGCGCGAATGTATTCGCAGAATCCGCACCAGCGCAGCCTGTTGCACCAAAACCATTTGGTTTAGAGAGTATGACCGCGGAGCAGCAAGCAAAAATTGAAGACATCCAAATTAAGCTCAGCAGCGAATTAGCGGGCAAACAAGATCCTAAAGCGGCTCAAGAGAGTGCAAAACAATTCGAGAAATTGGTTAAAGCATCATCCTTTGATGAAGCAAAAGCAAAACAGCTGATTCAGCAAGCAAATGCAAAACAGTTGGACAAACAACTTGCTCAACTTAAAGCGCAGCACGATATCTACAATGTGCTTACTGACGAACAGAAAGCAACGCTTGAGAAGCGCCAGCAAGAGCAGTTGAAAAAGTTTGAGTCAATCAAACAAAGCGCTCAATAAACACTCAGCTTAAACTCGTCACAGAACGAAAAAGACTCCCAAGCGGGAGTCTTTTTATGTATTTGTCTGCGATGAAAGGAACGATCGCACTCTGATACTTAATCGTTTTTCTCTTTGCCGTAAACGCGAACGCCCGCCTTTGAGCCTTCTGAGTTACCGTAAACTTCGATATGTTTTACGCAGCGACGGTAACCAAAGTAACGCCAATCTGTCATTTTGTCTTTATCAAGGTCACGATGGAAACGAATGGTTTTTTCGTCACCATTTTGGAATCGTACAACCACTTTTCGTAGTTCGATATCTTTCTCTGCTTTCACTTTGATCGCGTTGGTATTGCGGCAAACAATCATCGGGATTTTTGCTGCTAGGTTACCGTGCTCAAGCAAAATGGTACGACCCAAAGTGAATTTATCGTCCGCATGAGCAGGCGCGATAAGTGTTGTTGCAGCGAGTGCTGCCGTGATAATAGCGGTATAAATTCTCATTAAAATAATCACCAAAACACAGGAGCGCGAATCATAGTCGAGAGAAATGAAAATCTACTAGCGATATTTTTGCATGTGGATGAAGTTTCACAATCCGCTGACTTTGCCCGAATAAAAGTACTGGCTTCGCTTCTACCAAGTGCGAATCCGTTATCGAGGCTGTGTTCGTAACGATATGAAGGAGTGGGAGAGGTGATGAAGAGGATAAACAAAAAAGAGCACTTAAATGTGCTCTTTTGGTTTGTTATTAAGCGCTTTTAACCGCCTGTGGCTTATCGGCTTTTGCAGCGCCTTTCACTGCTGGGGATTTGTCTTTTAACGTCACCACTTCTTTTTCTGGTAGCTCTGCTGCCTCACCGAAGAACTTACCGCCCGGTTCGATGCTCAAGTTGTTACTCCAGATCTTGCCGCTAACACGACCTTTTGCGAGCACTTGAATGTGCTCTGCATGGAAGTTGCCATCAAGGACGCCATTGATGACAAGTTGCTTCGCATAAACGTCGCCTTTGATGCGACCACTTTCTGCGACCACAAGGGTGCCTTCGACGTGCAATTGACCTTCAACAATACCATCAATCTGGATGTCGCTTTCTACTTTGAGTTCTCCGCTAACAGTACAGCCTTTGGCGATGAGAGTTGAAGCTGTTGGGCTACTCGTTGTTCCACGGTTTTGATTAAAGATTCCCATCGTATTCTTCGCTCCTTGGTAAAGATGTCTTCAAAATCATTGAGGTTCCAATCGACAAATGGCCTCGGGTTTAGGGCTCGTCCGACAAAACGCACTTCATAATGAAGATGGGGACCAGAAGAGAGCCCACTGTTGCCGGAGATTGCAATGAGTTGTCCTTTTTTGACGAACTCACCGGTTTTGACTTTGAACCCTGTTAAGTGCGAGTAAGAGCTCGAAAAGCCGAATGAATGTTGTAAACGTAAGAAGTTACCCGAGCCTTTTTTACTGCGTCGAGTAACTTCAACAACGCCATCTGCTGGCGCGTAAATCTTGGTTCCAGTGTTTACGGCAAAGTCCAATCCCCGGTGCATCTTGACTTGCTTTGTAACGGGATGGACGCGTTTACCAAAACCAGAAGAAAAACGTGCCTTTCCTACTGGCGAGCCGTTAGGGATCTGATTAAGCATTGCCATACGTACATGTGAGGTAATGGCTGCGGTATCTAGTCGCGCATCCAAACTATCGCTGGAGGACTCTTTGGCAACACCAAGCACTTTTTCTAACTCACCTAAGCGTTCAGAAACGAGTTGAACGCGTTCTTCTCGTTCAGAGAGATCGTTCTCTAACTCGGATTTAAGATTTTTTAAATCATCGAGTTCTTGCCCGATACTACGCGAACGTTCGGTCAGTTCTGCCTGTTTAAGAACCGCATCATCCACTTGTGAGTAGAGGTGGTTTATCAAAATTGCAGTCGCCGCTAACGCCAGTACAAACACCACTACGCCAGTTTTAAAGTTGCGTTGCATGGTTTTACTGAAGTACCAATGCTTGGAACCGTTAATGGTGGAGATTGAAATCGTTAGCTGGTCTTTCATTGCGCTTAATTAGGTGTAGCTCTGCCGTTTATTTGTTGAAAAGCAAGACTTTAAGGAAAAGGTGCGTCGGCTTCTACTGATTATGTTGATGAAAATGTCAGATCGTGATCTGTTTTCACACAATCAATAAAAGTTAGGGGGTAGATTTAATCTTATCGCCGCTTTGGTCAGTGAGATAAGGGGAGCTTATCCTTTCGATTGAGTAAATTACCAATAGTATGATTGAGCAATTTAACTCAGTTCACGTTTTATCTTATAAATGTTGGATATTTTAGTAATTTAGCATTTGGGAAATTGATAAGTCTGGTTGGGTGTTTATGATGGCGTTGCACGCGAATAAACGCCTGAAACAAAAAATGAAATTTTTCATCTTGTTAAAGCGTTCATTGAAGGCTTAATGCTCTCTCAAACCAGCTAGTTGGTTTGGGGAAATATAACCAAGACAACGGAGTTGGTCGTGAAAAAATTATTATTAGCTACTGCAGTGGTCGCAGCAGTTGGTGGTGCCGCTTATGTGTACCAAAACAACCTTGCCCAAGGTGAATCTTCAAACTCGCTACTCACGCAAGTTCCAGCAGATACACTTGTTCTGACTTACCAAACAGAACCATTCAATCATTACGAATACATGACTGCTTTCGGTGGAACACAACAGCCGCCTCTTGCTGATCTGTTCGTAGAAGAAGAGTTGACTCCAGGTCTCGAGTTTGCGGTTAACTTCTTCGATGCTTATGTTGCGGCATCTTCTTCACCTGAAAGTCTCAAATCTTTCCTAGGTACTGGCGATATGGTAAGCCCAATTATCTATACGCTTGGTTTTGTTCCAGTTTATAAGATGCAGCTTGAGACTCCTGCATCACTATGGAAAAGCTTAGATGAGCAAGAAAAATTAGCCGGCATTCAACACGAGAGCGTGAAATTGGATACGGTTGAGTTTCGTCGCTATGAGCTAACAGACTCACAAGATCCGCAAATGGGTGTTGGTCTTGCTGTGGGCGTAGTGAACAACGTGCTGACGGTGACGTTGGATATTCCTGAGCTAGGTGCTGAGAACCCGCTTAAGATGGCATTTGGTCTAGAATCGCCAAAGAACAACATTGCGGATTCTGGTCGCTTGGAAGCGCTGAAAGCGAAATACGGTGCGAACAACAACTCGTTTGGCTTGGTTGATTTTCGTGAAGTCATCAAAGGTTTCACTACGACGGATGGTAACCGCCTTGCTCGCCAACTAAACACGGCGGGTTCTGATCCAATGTTGGATGAACTTCGCACGCCAGCGTGTCATACCGAGTTTACTCAGATCGCAGAAAACTGGCCGCAAATGGTGGTATTTGGTGAATACTCAGTCCAAGACAGCAAGGCGCGCATTAATGGTAGCCTAGTGGTTGAATCGAAAAACCAAGTGATTTTGGAAGCACTGCAATCAATGCGTGGCGTACTCGCGGAATCAAACGGCGAGAAGAGTATGTTCAGTGTAGCGCTGGGCTTGGATGTTGCCACGCTTGCACCAGCAATTGGTAAGATCTGGACCGATCTAACTACGCCTCAATACCAATGTTCAATTTTAACCAAAGCGCAGCAAGATATGCGTGGGCAAAATCCAGCTCCAGCAATCAGCATGGGTGCAGGTATGGCGAATGGTCTGAAAGGCTTGAGCATGGAAATGTTCGGTCTTGATGTAGACATGAGCGGTCAATACGGTCCTGAGCTTGGTCAGCTAGACGCAATCTTCTCGATCTCTGCGGACGATCCAAACATGTTGCTGCAAACCGCGCAGATGTTTGTGCCTGAACTTGCTCAAATCCAAATCCAACCGGATAACCAACCAGTGAATATTGGTGGTTTGTTAGAACCGTACGCTGGCAAGCCTATTGATGTGTTTGCTCGTCTGAATGACAGTCACTTGACGCTTTACAGCGGTGATGCTGCAGCATCTGCAAGTGACAAGGTGATGGCACAGCCACTAACAGCGAATGGTCTATTGAGCTTCACTCTGGATTCAGAGCGTGTATTGGAAGTGATGGAAACGGCATCTGAAGTTTCTGGCGAACCAGTTCCAGAAGATCTGATGATGAGCCTTCAAGGCCAACTCGTTGGTGGTATGGCGGTGGATGTAACCAAAGATGGCATCACGTTCGACTTTGATTACACCGGTTCAACGAAACCACAAGTGAAGGTAGCGCAGCAATAAGCGTGATTCACTGGCTTCAATCTCGAAGCATTTTTTCATAATCAAAAGGCGACCTCGGTGTCGCCTTTTTTGTTTTTCTCAATATATGTACTTCAATTCTCTCCCTTTCATTCAAAAGTGGGCATCAAATAAGATCAATAAAAATCAGTGGGATGGATCTTTCTCCTCCATAAATGATCAAATGCATCTTTACTAAAACTGTACGGTACAGTACAGTTTATAGAAATCATTAAGTTGGGTTTCAAAAATGAAGAAGAAAGTCATTGCGTTGTCGCTTGTTATTGGTTCGTTGTTCGCTGCAGGTTGTGCGTTATACCAACCTAATACGGTGACTACCGATAACGCTTATGTTCACTCGGATGTGACGGCGATTTCTCCGGAAGTCGGTGGGCAGGTAAGCCAACTTTTTGTCGAAGATAACCAGTGGGTAAGCAAAGGTGCGCCACTGTTTTCGATTGATGATGAAGATTTCATTGCCAATCAAGAAATCGCGAAGTCGGCGTTAGATGTCGCAAAAGCAGCGCTGACCGCAAACCAAACCAAAACTGAGATGCAGTTGGTAAAGATCGAGCAAGCGAAGCAGGGCATTCACAGTGCGAGTGCAAACGCGGAACATCAAGCGGCGGAGTTCAAACGTCTGTCTCGTTTGGTACAAAAGCAGTCGGTGAGTAAAAACCAATTTGAAGCGCAAAGAACGCGTTCTATTGAAGCGAGCAGCAACCTTGAAACTGCCAAGCTAGCGCTAACCGCTGAACAGAAGCAGCTTGACGCGCTCGTGACAGAAAAGATGCAGCTAACCGCGCAACGCAAACAAGCCGAAGCGAACTTGAGACTAGTGAATATCGCCCTTGAGCGAACCATCGTTCGAGCGCCTTTTGATGGCTATGTGGCAGACAGACAAGTGCAAGTGGGTAAGTTTGTTCAACCGGGCATGGGGTTGATTGTGATGGTACCGGATTACGTGTGGATTGAGGCAAACTTCAAAGAGACTCAATTGGAAAACGTTGAACAAGGGCAAGACGTGGAAGTGGTGTTAGACATGTTCCCTGATCATCCATTGCATGGTCGTGTAACTTCCATAACCCCAGCAACAGGCGCGCAGTTTAGTTTACTGCCACCGCAAAATGCGACTGGTAATTTCGTGAAAGTAGTTCAGCGTGTGCCAGTGCGTATCGAGTTGGATATTCCACAAGAGCTGAAACAGCGCATTTACCCTGGCTTGTCGGCTGAAGTGTCGATTGAGACCGCAACGCAAGGTTAATCGCCATGAAAACACGTTCACCATTGCTGATTTTTGCGCTGTTCGCCATTGCGGCTTTTGGAATCAATTCGGTGATGTTTACCGAGTTGTCCCACGAGATGGCAGCCACATCCGGTTTGTCCGCAGATGAAGTCGAGTTAGTGAAAATCGGCTTTATGATCACTCAAGTATTAGGGTTTATGTTTACCCCAATCATGGTGCGTAAGCTTGGTACGTCATTGCCATTGCACTCTTCATTGCTGGTGGGTTTGGGAACAAACCTTGCGCTCTATTGGACTGGTCAGCATGCGTTGTTGTTCACACTGACTTGGTTAGTAAGCGGCTTTTTCATGAGCATGTTATTGGTGGTGGTGAACCTTTATCTACTCAATACTTTTGAGCAGCGTTGGTTGCCTGCGATTATTGCGCTGACACTGATCTTCTCAACACTGTTACCAATGGGCGCTTACCCGTGGTTGGTGGCTGAGATTGTTGAAGAGTTTGATTGGTCGTTTTTGAACGTTGTTTCGGCTTGGTTGTACTTTTCAGCTCTAGTAATGATCGGCGTATACAAACCTCAGGCGATTGAGATTGAAGCTAAGCCAAAATCATCAGCTTCAGTTTACTTCGTACTCGCGCTAACGATGAGTTTGGTGGTGTTCCTACTCATGCGCGGCAGCTACTACAACTGGTTGGATTCAGACTGGTTTGTACAGGTTTTTTCTGTCGCTGCAGCACTGGTTTTGTTGGTGGTGTATCAGTTGGTGAAAACGCGCCATTTGGATACTGCGTCGATGCAATTGCACGGCAAGTTAAAGACTAACGTGTTTATGTACAACGCCTTTCTTGCAGGCTTTGCCGTGATGGCAAGTACGGTGCTGTTTGCTAACTTCCTAAAAATGGCGATGCACTATAACAGCCTCAATGCGGGCTATGCGCAGTTGCCATCGTTTTACGCCATGTTGGTCGGCATGCTGGTAAGTGTATTGGTGTATTACTTCCGCCGTCCGCTGGCGGATGCTGTGGTGCCTTTTGGCGTGCTGATGATTCTACTGTCGGTGCATGAGTTCAGCCAATTACCAAGCTTTGTTGGTACAGAGTCACTACCCATCCCAATGCTGCTGCGCGGTTTTGGTGTTGGCTTGTTGAACGTGTCGGTGACGATTGCGGTGTTGATGTATTTCCAAGTAGGGCAGCGCTTAGAAGGCATTGCTAACTTCTATCTGTTCCGAACCATGGGCGGGGTGATTGGCGGGGCGTTTTTCTCTCGTGTGATTCAAAACCACAGTGCGCAAGCATCGGGAGAAATTGGTCGTACTCTGGATGGTTCTAATCACGTATTCGCAGCTTACGAGCAGGCGTTGAGCGGTGCGATTCTAACTCATGGTCGCTTACCTAATCCGGCGCTCGGCATGAGCCAGATTAGTGCCGTTGTGAAGGAGCAAGCAACGACATTGGCGCTGAGTAATTCGTTGGTGATGTTTATTGTGTCTATTTTTGCGCTTGCGCCAATCTTGTTGATTGGTAAGAAGCTAGCCGCAAAACAAGAAGCGCACTGAGGTTAGGTAAACAGAACAAATAGCCAGCCAAACAACTCGGTAACTAAGCCGTAAAAGAACAAAGGGAGCCAATGTGCTCCCTTTGTTTTTTTAGTTTTGAGGTTCTTAGCGCTGATAAAGTTTAAGGAACGCCGTCACCGCTTTTTGTGTGTGCGAATCCAATTCTTCATCACTTAAGAAATCAAAGCCCATCAGTGCCATGTTCTGGTAATCCATTTTGATCAGCGCGAGTAGCTGCCCGCAGGCTAAATCGGCATCATCGATGTTAAGTTGCTGGCTGATGGTGTCGGTTTTTAGAAACTCAATTAAGTATTGGTGAATACGCTGCGGTCCGGTTTGCCAAAACTGATTTGGAACCGAGTCGTGTTTATTAAAATCAGCAGACACGATGCGATAAAGCGATAAGATTGGGTTAGAGCAAATGCCACGTAGATACTTTTTAGCGAAGTCTTCTAAGGTTTCTCTTAGTGGTTCATTCTGTTTATCGGCAAGTTGGAAAACGGATTCTAGGCTGATCTTGGTGTTATGCGCGAGCACTTCAACAAACAACCCTTCTTTATTGGAAAAGTAACGATAAAGGGTCTGTTTTGAACCACCACAAATTGCAACGATTTGATCGAGTGACGTGTCCTTGTAACCCTGTTCAATAAACAGCTCGGTTGCCACTTCGATGATTCGAGTTCTTTTCTTTTCAGTAGATGCGCGCATAACTAAATCAACTTAAATAAAACTGTTCAGTACAGTATCATTATTGCTGCCGAGACACACCGCTTTTCCGCGTTTAACGCTTCTTCATTGACCAAAATTAAAAAAGGCGACACGAGGCCGCCTTTGGAATCAGATTGGGTTACGTTAACGTCGGTAGTACAACGAAATACGGTTGCCGTTAATCTCTTGCACGATAAATGGAATCTCGTAAATATCGCTCAGCACTTCAGCATCAATCACTTCTTCAACCAAGCCTGCTTTGATGACTTCACCAAGTTTCATCGCTACGATGTGGTCAGAGTAACAAGACGCAAAGTTGATGTCGTGAATCACGATCACTACGGCTTTGTTCTTCATTTCCGCAAGCTTACGTAGCGTACTCATGATGTCGACGGAGTGCTTAATGTCGAGGTTATTCAGCGGCTCATCCAAGAAGATGTAGTCGGTATCTTGCGCTACCACCATAGCAATAAACGCCATTTGACGCTGACCGCCAGACAGTTGGTCGATAAAGCGATCTTTCAAATGGTCGATTTCCAGATGTTGCATCGATTCATCAATGATGCGGTGATCTTCTTCTGTCAGACGACCTTGCGAGTATGGGAAGCGACCAAACGCCACCAAATCACGCACCGTAAAGCGCATGTTGATGTTGTTTGATTGGCGCAGCACTGATAGGCGCTTTGCCAAGTCTTCGGTATTCCATTGGTCAAGCGGCTTATCACCAATCACGACGCTACCAGCATCGCTTTCTGTTAGTCGGCTCGCCATAGACAGTAGGGTACTTTTACCCGCGCCGTTAGGACCAATAATGCTGGTTACTTTACCAAGTGGAAAAAGGGCATCGGCGTTTTTTACCACGTATTTTTCGTTGTATTTTTTGCTAAGACCTTGAATACGGATCATGTGATAAACCCTTAATCGAATTTGTTTTTCATAAGCAGAAGCAAGAAGTAGCCGCCGCCGATAAAGTTGATAATAACGCTGATGGTGGTGTCGAAATCGAACAGGTTTTCAACCACCCATTGACCGCCAGACAGCAGTACAACTGACAGTACTGAGCTTGCGGCAATCAATAAGCGATGTTGGTAACCAGTGAAGATTTGGCGAGTCAGAGCCACAACAATCAGACCAAAGAACAAGATTGGACCAATCAATGCGGTCGAGATAGACACCATCAAAGTGATGATGAACATGACTTGCATGGTCAGTTTGTGGGTATCCACACCTAGGCTTTTCGCGTTATCGACACCAAGCCACATTACGTCTAATTTGTGGGCAATACGCATTAGGTACGCACCACACAGCAGCATCGGAACCACACACCAGTACACCAACTCACTGTTGATGTTGTTGAAGCTCGCGAACATGGAACTTTGGATGAAGGTGAACTCATCTGGGTCGGTGATCATGGTGAAGAAACCAGTGACACTGTTGAACAAGCTACTCAACACGATACCAATCAACAAAAGGGTGAAGATATTGCGCTGACGACCACGAAAGTAGAAGCTGAACAAAGTCATCGCACACACAATCATGATGCCAGTCGACAACACGAAGTTGAGTTTGCTGTTGATGACCAAAGCACTCAAGCCCCCAAACATCACCACAAGCAGCACTTGAATCATCACGTACATGGAATCGAAACCCAGAATCGAAGGGGTGAGGATTCGGTTGTTGGTGATGGTCTGGAAAATCAATGACGAAGACGCAATCGCCATTGCTGCCAAGACAATCGCCAGTACTTTCGGGATGCGGCGTGACAAGAAGAACTGGTAGTTATCTGGCGTTAAGCCCTTGCCGATGAACACCGCACAAATCAAAACCGCCGCGATTGCCAGCAGCGTTACTTTCATAGAATCACGCATTCGATTTGTCTCTCAGAACTAGGTAAATGAAGATTGAGCCACCCAAGATGCTGATGATCATCGAAATTGGAATCTCGTAAGGGAAGATAATGAGTCGACCTAGAATGTCGCAAGTAAGCACCAAAATCACACCTGCGTATGCGGTCCAAGGCAAGTTACGACGCATGTTGTCACCAATGAACAGCGACACAAGGTTTGGCACGATAAGCCCAAGAAACGGAATCATCCCGACGATCATTACCACCGATGACGACAGTACAGCCACAAGGATCACACCAACCAGAACGATGCGTTGATAGTTCAAACCAATGTTTTTTGCAAAGCTTTCACCCACACTTGCCGCGCTAAAGCGGTTAGCGTAAGCGTAAGCCAGAACCGAGACCGGAAGAGCGAGATATAAGAATTCGTAGTTACCACGCAATACCGAGGCGAAGTTAGCCACAGTCCAAGAACCAAGAGTCTGTACTAGGTCGTACTTGTAGGCAATAAAGGTGGTCATGGATGACACCACGTTGCCATACATGATGCCGATCAGCGGGACGAGTACGGTGTTCTTAAACTTCAAACGTTGCAAGAAGCGCACGAAGATCACCGTACCAATCACAGAAAACGCGAAGATGGTGACCAGGTGAACCCAACTGCTCATGTCTGCAAACAGAATCAGCGCGACGATGTAGCCGAACATTGCCCAATCGACCGTACCGGTGGTGGATGGGGCAGCAAAGCGGTTTTGCACGATCTGCTGCATGATCAAACCAGCGATACTCAAGCCTGCTCCGGCTAAGACGATGGCAAGCAAGCGGGGTAAGCGACTAACCAGCAAGATGTTCAAACTGTGGCTGTCACCAGCCAAAATCTGCGAGAGTGAAACGTTCGCCACCCCAACCAACAAAGAGGCGCAGGCGAGTACGACGAGCAGCAAAAAAGCCAAGATATGATGTAATTTCATGGTGTATTTATAGGGTGATAAAAACAACAATGACCTTTCGCACCGTGAAGCGGGAAAGGTCACCGATTAGAATGAGCAGGAAAGAAAGCACCTACAAACGCTGCCCAAAGGGTTCGGCTAAAAGCGTTTTACTCTTTGTTGAGTCAATTTTACTTAGAACCACTAGGCTTCAATCGACTCGCCGCGATTAAAACGCTTTTATCTCGAACAAAATTTAACCACGAAAGATAAACAGACCCTAGTCAGCAATGACTTGGTTCAGCTCTTTAATCATGGTTTGCGTCGATTGGTAGCCACCTGCGGTTAAGTACCAAGCCGCTGGGTCCATAAACAGCACGCGGTTGTTTTTCGCCGCTGGTGTCGACTTCACGAGATCGTTGTCGAACAGCTGTTTTGCTTTACCACTGCTCTGACCGATGGCTTGTTCGCGGTCAAGAATAAGCAGTACTTCAGGTTGCGCATCAGCGATGTATTCGAATGAAATCAGGTTGCCGTGAGTGCGTGGTACAGATTTCACGTTTTCAGAAGTCGAAGTCGCGAAGCCTGCTTCTTCATACACGAATGAGAAACGGCTGTTGGTGCCAAACATTGCCAAGCTGTTACCACTGTTTGAGACCGTCAGTGCGCGTCGTGGTTGTTCTTCTACTTTTGCGTGAAGATGGTCGATTTGCTCTTGAACGTCTTCGATTAACTGCTCAGCTTGTTCTTCTTTGTCGAAGATGTCACCCAGCGTGCGCCAGTGTTCTTGGGTTGTTTTCCAGTAGTCGGTGGTGTCGATACGGAACATGTAAGTTGGTGCGATGTCGCTCAGATCTTTATAGATATCTGCCATGCGACCTTCTGCGATGATCAGGTCTGGCTTGAGCATAAACAGCGTCTCGAAGTTCACTTCTTTTACGCTACCCGTATTCACAAACGAGTCGATTTGGAATTTTTCTAGTGATTTTGGCAACAGTGTTTTTGGCATGCCGACAGGTGTTACACCCAAAGCATCAATGTAGTCTAAACTGCCGTAGCCTAGAACAACGACGCGTTGTGGAACGCCATCAATGTCTACTGTGCCCAAGCTGTGTTGGTAGGTTTTAGCCATTGCCCCGATAGGAGCCAATGCAAGCAGCAAAGCTCCCGTTGCTACGCGAAGAGAAGTTTTACCCAACATAATGATTTCCAAAAGGTGCGATGCAATCTCGCATTAGTGCCTTAAAAAACAAATAGTGCTTTAAAAAATAAAGCGGGAGATTAGTCGTAAAGCGGTATAACTAATTTGATTAAAATCAAATAAGAATGATTATTGATTGCAGACACATTAGCAGATAGTCTATATGCAGCAACAGAATTAGCGGAATAGTGAGTATTCAAAAAATGAATTTAGCTCAAGTCGACTTGAACTTATTGTTTATTCTCAAACACCTACTTGAAGAGAAGCATGTTTCCAACACAGCGGTATCGCTCAATATGAGCCAACCATCGGTGAGCCGCTCTTTACAAAAACTCAGAAACTTGTTCAACGATGAGCTGTTAGTACGTACTGCACACGGCTACGAATTGACCCCAAAAGCCGAAGTGATCAAGCAAGATTTGAACACCGTTCTAACCGGGCTAGAAAAGCTGATGTACGGTCAGTCATTTGTACCTGAAAAGAGTAACGGGACGATCCGTTTTTACGGCTTGGTTCCACAGGTAATTTTCTTACTGCCACCGATTGTTTCGCGTATCCGTGAAGAAGCGCCGAACATGATTGTCGATATCGACTCCATCCCGAAGCGCCATTTCGATGCACTGATTGCAGGGGATGTACATTTTGTGCTCTCAACCGCCGAGCCGCCTAGCTCTGAGCAGAATTTGTACCGCATGAAAATTGCCAATCGCGACTACCGATTCCTGATGAGCGAAACCCATCCGCTTGCGCATGTTGAAGAGCTGACGGTAGAGATGCTGCTCGATTGCAATTTCGGTCAAATCTCACTTCAAGGAGGCAAAACGCTGTCGATTTATCATCGTTTTGTCGAGCTTGGTGTGGTGGATAAAAAGCGTCAATTATCGATTCCTGTCCAGCTTTCAAACTTCAATGCTGCACCAGCGATCGCAGAACAAACAGATGTGATTTTTCACTTGCCAACACCCTTTGCGGAAGATGCTTGTCAGGGCAGGAAATTGATTACTAAAACCGTACCGAAAGCGATTCGAATGGACAGTGAATCGGTCTATTTGTACTGGCATAAGCGCTATCATAACGACCCGATGTGTAATTGGGTTAAGTCATTATTTAAAGAAATATATGGCTCAACTGAGAGTGAATGGTAAAGGAATTCATTATTCACATTTGACATAATCGTAATAACTTCGGCAAATGCTCGGTTGCTTGTCTTCGTTATGTAAAGGCTATTTAATGCGAACCATTATCATTATAAGTTCCATTAAAGTTTATAGGTTTTTACCATGTCGAAGACGACTCCGTTTGCGCCAAAACCATTAGCAGTGGTGATCGGTGCGCTATGCACTTCTTTTTCTGTCTTTGCTGATACAACGCCAATCGAAGCTGATGAGCAGCTTGTTGTAACAGCAACTCGTACCCAGATGGAGCTGAAAGACGCACCAGCTTCTATGTCGGTGATCACCGCTGAAGATATCGAAAACGATCCGGGCATCACGCTGGCAGACATCGTGTCTAATGCAACCAGCGTGGAGTCAGACTTCGACAGCACACGTGCGGGTCGTCAGCAAATTTCTATCCGTGGTATGGATTCTAAGTACACATTGATCATGGTAAATGGTCGTCGCATGAGTTCAGCAAGTGCGATTGTACGTGGTAACGACTTTGATCTTTCTGCGATCCCAATGGATTCAATTGAGCGAGTAGAGATCATCCGTGGTCCTATGTCGGCGCTTTATGGTTCAGACGGCATGGGCGGTACGATTAACATTATCACCAAGTCGCCAGACAACGATTGGAGCTCACAGCTTAGCCTAGATAACACATCGCCGAATGATGGCAATGGCGGTCAAGAATACACCGTAGGTTTGACTACATCTGGCGCTCTGATTGACGACACACTATTTGCTCGTTTTTCGGTTTCTCAAACTAGCCGCAATGCATGGCAGCCGTACACAGGAATTAAGAGTGTGAAAGGTCAAGATTACGACCGTTCAGAAATTACTGCTCTTGAAGGTCGTGACAGTTTGGCGATGTTCGGTACACTTTCTTGGCATTTGGCTGATAACCAATTCATCGATTTAGATCTTGGTTACAGCGATGATGAACGTGATACGGCGGCTGAAAGCGCAACGACTGTGCTTTACTCTGAATCTCACGTTAAACGTAACAGCCAAGCGTTATCGCACACTGGGTTTTGGTCTTGGGGTGATACGCAAGTTCGTTACTCACGTGAAAACGTAGAGAACATTGAAGCGGCAAACGATGGTGCTGATTCAATTGAAGAGCTGACACAAATCTTTGAGGCGTCAGCAACGACTTATCTAGGTGAAAGCCACACAGTAACCTTTGGTGTGGATTACCAAACTAGCCAACTTACGAACCCTGAGCATATTAAGGGCAACAAAGCAGAGGCATACCAAGGTGCCGTATTCGTTCAAGACCAATGGGAAATGACCGATACGTTGACGGCAACGATTGGTGGTCGTTTGGATAAGCACGAACACTACGGTGAAGAGTTCAGTCCGCGTGTGTACCTAGTACATCAAACAACGGATGATTTGGTATTGAAAGGTGGTGTGGGTAAAGCGTTTAAAGCACCAACCATGACGCAAAACCATCCAGACTTCTCGATGAACAGCTGTAAGGGCAACTGTAATATCGTAGGTAACGAAGATCTGGAAGCAGAAACCAGCGTTAACTATGAGTTCTCGGCATTGTACAGCGGTCGTAACTGGAACCTAGAAGGGGCGGTATTCCGTAACGAAATCGAAAACCTGATCGAACAAACGGATATCTTCTGTGAAGTGGGTACATGGTCGAGTGCGGTGATGAGCTGTATCGATGACAATGGTGACCCTATCGATCGTGAGTTGTCTAACCCGTACAAATCTTACCAAAACGTATCAAAAGCGGTAATTCAAGGTGTGGAGCTGACCGGTAGCATTCAGTTTGCCGAGCAATGGGCGATGTCAGGTAACTACACTTATCTGGATACTGAAGATAAGTCGACAGGTGAAGAGTTGAACGAGCGTTACAAGCACTCTGCGTTTGCACGATTAAACTGGTACCCAACTCAAGATTTGAACCTGTTTGCTAGCGCGCGCTACCGTGGTGAGCGTAAGATTGATTCAGAGTTAACTCAAGATGCTTACACCACAATGGATCTAGGCACGGTTTATCATGTGAGCGATGCGCTGCGTATTCGTGCGGGTATCACTAACCTGACTGACGAACGTGTATCTAAAGAACTAGAGAACATCGGCTATGTAGAAGCGCCACGTACTTACTACGTTGGTATGACGGCAGACTTCTAAGCTCTGGTGAGACACTGATTCGAACACATGGCGTTGCAGTATACTCTGCAACGCCTTTTTTGCTTTTAGGGATGAATGGGGAAAGGCAATGCTACAAACTTCTTGGTTATTTTGGGCGCTTATGTCAGCTGCGTTCGCAGCGATGACCGCAGTATTGACCAAACTGGGTGTCGCCAATATCAACTCAGACTTGGCGACCTTTATTCGTACCTGCGTCATCCTTGTCTTAGTCGGTTTGATTGCTTACGCGACTAAGCAATTCAGTGCCATAGGTGAGATCTCGACCAAAGGTATGGTGTTTTTGGTGCTGTCGGGCTTAGCAACCGGCGCATCATGGCTGTGTTACTTTCGCGCTATGTCATTGGGGCAAGCTTCTCAAGTTGCACCTATCGACAAGCTGAGTGTGGTGTTAGTTGCGATCTTCAGTGTGGTTTTGCTGGGAGAGAAGCTCAGTATGGTTAACTGGATGGGGATTGGCTTGATCACCGCTGGCGTGATTTTGGTAAGTCTGCAAAGTTCTTAGTTGAAACCTCCAACATGGTTTGAAAATAACAGCGCCTACTTTGTTTAAGTGGGCGTTTTATTTTGATTTTCCAAGTATAAAACTGTCCAACTCATTACCCAACAGAGACACAGCGCGGACGGCGTTGTATATAATTAATTAGGATTGTTGCGCATTTGCTCAAGCTAATGTTGAAAAGCGTGTGATTTACCATCAATGAAAGTGATGGAGTAAAAGTTATCTGTTTTCTTCTCTGTAGCATCTTAGTAAAATCTGCGGGCAACTTGGGAGTATTACATGAGTTATAAACACACCTATTTAGCTTGGCAGGCACACAACGTTAGTGCTGAAGAGAAGCTGGTTCTTCTAAAACTATCGGACATCGCGAGCGCAGATGGACAAGCATCGTTTGTCTTGCGTGATATTACACAAGAGTGTCTGTGCGAAGAGTTCAAGTTAAGTAGCATCTTGTTTGCTTTATCGCAAAAAGGTTTGCTCGCGATGGGGCGAACCACACGCGAAGGCAGTGTAGAGAGGCATTCATGTCAGCTCACATTAGACTCCGATTCTCAATCTGCGCCTCAACCATCGGTACAACAAGCCGCGCCAATGACAGAGAAACCGTCGATCACGACGTTAGAAGGAGCTGGCTTGCCGCAATGGGCAAATAAAACATGTGATTTCTATAAGGTTCCGGCAAGCTATAGAGACGATGTTTGGCGTGAATTTATTCGCCAAAATGGTCGGGGTAATGTCAACATTTCAAGGTTGGAGCGCAATTTTGAAAACTGGCTTGAAGAAAGTAAACGAACTGGGCGTTTAGAAAAACTAACCAGTAGCCACCAAGCCGAAGAACCAGCAGCGCCAAATAGTTATCGAAACGTTGAAAGTAGCAGTCGTCTAAATAATGGTTATCTCAACTCCTACGATCTCGATGAAAACACAATTCCAAGCTGGGCGGAAAGAGAGCTGCACCACTCTGCTTTAGATATGGATTTACGTGTGTTCTGGAAAGAGTTCGTGTTGTACCAAAAAACGCAGGCAAACTTCATTGGTCCTGTTACCCAATTCGTCAACAAGTTAAGATATTCGATTAACTTGAAGAAGCAGTGGATGGAAAAAGATCGCCAAAAACAAGCGAGATATCAACAGCACAGCAGTGCTCGAGATAAGCATGTCAGCCCTTCTGAAGAATTTAGACAATTTTTGAGAGAGCAAGGCAAGAAACCATCCTTCTAATTGACCCAAAGAGATAGAAGCTATGAGCTATTCTAAAAAACCAAAAAAAGTGGACTTTTCGTCATTCGAAAGTCGACTTCGTGAACTTGGTATTGAAGCTAACGTGGATCACTTGAACAAAGATAAAGTATCTACCAGTCAATCTCTTACTGTGAAAAATGAACCTAGCGTAAGCTGGGAGCAACCCATTGTCACTGAACCACAGCCGACGTTTTCTGAGCAAGCGCTTGTCGTTACTCAAGAAGCGAGCGATCGATGCAATGAGGTGTTTGGTACGCTCTTTAGTATCTATGAATCAACATGGGTGCAAAGCTACGGTAAACGTCCAACAGGTCGCTTTTTGGATTTCGCGGATTCGCTTACAGATAAAGAGTTAGTGCGAATTATCCAGCACTGTCGCGAGCGTCTGCAATCGGGGGACCGATGGCCGCCAATTATGGGTGAATTGGTGGTATTGAAAGATTTACCAACGGAATCTGAGTTGGAGGATGCGTTAAACCGAGTCGTGGCACGTACGCCAAATGACGATATTGAATTGTGGTTAATGCAAAGCAAGTTCTACGAGCTACGTCGACTGCCTGAGCATCTGATTTTAAAGAAATTCCGTGAATACTACCGTCAGGCGATGAAATTGCTTGAGAAAGGAAAGCTCACGACAGCACCTATTGCTTTACCGACTCACTCGGTGAAAAGCATGACGGACTTAAAGCGTGAAGAATACGAACATGAGCACGGTAATAAGCTGCATCCTCGTATTCAAGCTATCTTAGACGCAAAGAAAAATAACGATTAATTTGTTCCTGCTTTAAAAAACAAAAAGACAAGCTAAGCAAAATTAACTTGTCTTTTTGTTTATCTATCCTTGCTATTGCTCTGAAGGCTGCTCAGTTGCAAAGCCTCGCAAGATATTGGTCAAGGTAATTGTCGCGAATACCACAATCACTAACGACAAGTGCCACGCTTGGCTCAAACCGAGCTGCACGAGCGCCATACTGACCAAGGATGACACCACCATTTGACCACCGCCCGACATGGCAGCCGCCGCTCCTGCTTGCTTCTTGTATGGCTGCATAACCATGGCTTGAGCACAAGGTAGAGCGATCGCATTGCCTAAGATCATCAGCAGTTGACCAAGCATCAAATATAGCGGTTCGACTGGGCAAAAGAACAGCCACACTGCGGAGCTTAGGTGCAGGATAGGCGTCGCCAGTAGCATCTTCTTCGTGCCGATGATTGGGCGCACACGGTTACAAATACTGGTGCCGCAAATCATGCCAAATGCAGGAATCAGTGCCCACATCGCGTATTGATCAGATGTCATGCCAATTTGGTTTTGCATGATAAAAGGCATTACCGAAACAGTGGTGATCATCAAGCTGAAGTTAAGCCAACCGATACTGGCAAAACTCATGAAGTAACGAGAAGTCAACAGATCACGATATTGCAGCAGCATTTTTTTCGGTGATGGCAGTGGGGAGGTTTGTGTGATGGTCTCTTTAAAGCGCACCAATATAACAATCCAAGCTAGTGAGACGTAACCGAGCAGTGAAATAAACACCATGGTCCAGCCGAAGTGGGCGTTAATGAAGCCACCAATAACGGGGGCAACTAATGGTGTGATAGACGCAGCCATTGCGATGTAGGAAAGGGCGACAGGCAGCTCTGGTCCACTAAAGCGGTCACGGGTGGATGCACGAGCTAATACGGCGCAACAACCTGTTCCCAGACCTTGCAGAAAACGCCCCATCACCATACCAGTGAAGGTATTGCTGAAGAAGATGATCATCAGCAGGCCGAGCATAGCAATCAACAAGCCGGTCAGTAGGACTTTTTTACGACCTAGTGCATCAGATACTGGACCGTAAATAAACTGAGAGGGACCGAATCCAAGTAAGTAAACACTTACCAATAGCTGAGCTTGGTCGAGGGAGATATCAAAGTCTTTCGCAATCCAAGGCAATGATGGAAACACCAAGCCCATGCTGAGTTGACCAACGCTGATGATCAAACAAGCTAGCAAGATGGTTTTAAATTCGAATGCTCGAGTCATGACTTTTCACCATCACCGCGGCGACGTAGGCTTCCTTCTTCATCGAACTGATTCAGCTTGGCTTTCACCCGTTTTACCGTCGATAGGCTCACATCACATTGCTCTGCGACACTTTGGAGCGTGTTTCCTTCCAACAATAGCGTCGCGATGTGTTGATGTTTTGCTTTATCTGCCGGACGGCCTCGGAATTTCTGCTTCCACATCTGTGGATTGTCTTTGAGCGCCTTGCGACCTTGTTCCGCGGCAAATAGACGGTGTTGAGTTTGGACTTGCCCATAGCCAGAAAGCAGTGAGATCAAGGTTTGTGTTTGTACCGAACCTGGTTCAAAGGTCAACGGCTCACAAACCGTTTTTAGGGTGACGCCTTGATCAAGTAGAGCTTGTATTGTGTTTAATGCTTGGTTGAAATCGCGCCCAAACGCGGTTAGCCACCAAAGTACGACAGTGTCACCGGATTGAACGGTGTTGATGAGTTGCTGAAAAGCGTGTCGTTCTGCTGGTGGTGTGCAGCCACGTACTTTGTCTTCAAAGTGAACGGCTTTAGGGGCAAAAGTTCGCAGAGTGTTAAGCTGTTCGGGGTAAGCTCGATTCTTTGGTGAGTGGCGCGTATAGAGAAAGGTGTTCATGATCGCGAATTGCCTCGTCTGAATGGCTCATATACTGTAATGGTCCATAAATATACACTGGTTCATTTGTTCTCACAACACCAAATGACCCATATATAAGGTAATGATTTTTTATCTCTATGATACATAAATGAAAACTAGCCGAAGAAATTGGCTAGTTTTTTGGGAAATGAATGAGTTTGGCGAGTTTATCGCAATAAGAAGTAAGGCGTATTAACGTAAGCATGTCCCGCTGATATCGCATAAGGCAGTACGACTTTGCCAACGGAGACTGCGGTGTTAACCAGTGGTTGAACGTTGATATTGGCATTCATCAAAGTAGGACGAACGTTGGGTGCCAAGCGATAGTGACCGGGCGTTGAAACGCACCCAGAAAGTGTCGATGTAAACAGTAGTGCGATGATGATTGATTTGATGGCTTTCATAGTGGTGACTCTCAAAATGGTATCTTGGCTCTGGTTTTGTTTGTTGGGATGAGCCTTGGTTGAGAGGAAGATTGCCTGAGTCGAGCGAACGGCACCATCAATGCTCAACAAGTCATAGCGCACAAGACTAAAAGTAACACTAGACGTTACTAAGTATTAGTTTTTGCGAGGAGAGTCACTATAAAAGCCCCCTAAATGGGACTTTTCGGACTGTGGAAGTGAACTGTGAACTGTAAAAAAAGCCAGAATGAAACCGCCCATTCTGGCTTGGAGCCAAACTAAGGTGCTCAAAACACAATCTGGAGGCAGATTGCTTACATGGAACGTACGGTCAGTGGACGACGGCGACCAATCTTAGTTAGGGCGAGTTGCCATAGGCTCAAATCTCGTGAGCGAAAGGCGCCAGCACAGCTGAGTAAGTAGTATTTCCACATGCGGTAGAAATCTTCACTGTAATCGCCTTTGATTTGATTCCACGATTGTTGGAAGTTGGAGAACCAGCACATCAGGGTTTTGTCGTAGTCTTCACCGAAATTGTGCACATCTTCGATGTTGAATCGATCTTCCATCGCCTCTGCGAGGTTCTTCATCGATGGAATGACACCATTTGGAAAGATGTATTTCGAGATCCACGGGTCCGATGCGGTAGTGCTGTGGTGTGAACCAATGGTGTGTAGCAAGAACACGCCATCATCTTTCATGAAGCGCTCTGCGCACTCGAAGTATTCCGCGTAGTTCTTCGGTCCCACGTGTTCAATCATACCGATAGAAACGATGCGATCGTATTGTACGGTGGGTTTGAACTCGCGGTAGTCCTTCAAAATGAAGTTCGCGACTACGCCATTTTCTATCGCCAGTTTGCTGCCGAGCTTCTTCTGTTCTTTGGATAGAGTGAGACCATCGCAGATAACGCCATACTTCTTCGCTGCGTAAATCATAAAGCTTCCCCAACCACAGCCAATATCGAGAATACGCATCCCTGGTTGCAGATCGAGCTTGCGACAAATCAAATCCATCTTGTGCTCTTGCGCCTCATCCAGTGTCGAAGCTCGATTCCAGTATCCACAGGTGTAAGTCATGCGTGAATCGAGCATCTTTTGGTAAAGCTTATTGCCGATGTCATAATGGTGCGGTACATCGAATTTACAGCGCTCAATGCTCTGCGGGTTAACCCAGCTTTTCAATTTTAGTTTCGCAGCGGAAGAGGCAAACTTGAGTTTTTCAGCCAGCCCCAGTTTGCCTTCAATGTCGTTTAAAAGTACGCGTTCAAAGAACTGATCCAAGCGACTGCAATCCCACATCTTGGACATGTACGCTTCCCCTAAACCCAAGGAGCCTGACTGCATCACAAGCTCATACACTTTTGGGTTAAATACTTGGATATCCCACGGATTCGAGCCGTTAATGGTAATACCTGCCGGGGCTAACGCCTCTCTAAACATTTCTTCTAGTTTGTTCATATTATGCCTATTTCACGTGCATGTTCGCTACGTATTCATCTTCTGCCCAATACATACGTTCGGCGACTTTGGCTTCTGGATTTAGGCTAACGCCATCTAAGACACGCTCTCTAAAACGCAAGTAGCCGCCTTTATCGATCAGATGTCCCATGTGAAGGTAAATCGGCTTACCGTCCAACATCTCTTTTTCAAATTCGAACAGATTGTCGATGACAGGGTGTAGGACGTCTTCCGTTACCCAATTGAGGAACATCTTGCCAACGCGAGGGGTCTTCTTCGAAGTTCGACCGCCCAGTTTGACCATATAGAATTGTTTTGGATCTCGACGCCAAGCCAGTGTCGGACAAGCAAGCACACATTCGCCGCAGCCAATGCATTTGCTTTCTTCCTTCACCGCTTTACCGTCTTTGAGTGACAAGCAATCTACTGCGTGGTGCGCACAAGCTTTGACGCAAGCACCACAACCAATACAGCGATGACTTTCGAAATTAATCTTGGCGATACCGAAGATGCCGAAATCTGCCATATTGGCTTTGGCACAATCGTTCGGACAGCCTGCCATGACCATTTTTAAATGGTATTTACTTGGGTAAACGTGACGCTCCATTCGCTGTGCCAAGCCAGTGGTATCGGTATTGGCTTTCTGGCAGATTCGACTGCCCTGACAAGCGACGATATTACGCCCACCAATCGACTGATAACCTGCTTGCGTGTCATCGACATCAATGCCGCACGTATCGACGGTGATGTCTTTGATGAAGGGCTCCAGCGCTTTGTTGACCTCTGGAATATCTTCATAGCGAATGCCGGGCATCGCCAGTTTTTGTCGCGTGGTGAGGTGAATAACACCATTGCCCCACTTCTCGGCGATCTCTTGCGCAGCGCCGAGCAGGTAAGCAGGCATAATGCCACCTGGAATGCGTACGCTGATCATGCACTCGCCACGTACTTTCGATAGGCGGTAATCGCCATTGGCGCGCATTTTGATGATATCTACGTCCATCGTCATTGTGATTCCCTCCTAATCGATCATGGTTCTGGCGTGGTCATAACGGAAAACCGGACCATCCAAGCACACGTACTTGTCGCCAATTCGGCAGTGGCCGCATTTACCAACTGAGCAAGCCATTCTGCGTTCGTAGTCGACCCAAATTTGGTCCTCTTGAATGCCTCTGGATAAGAAGTCCTGCACGACGAACTTAATCATGATCGGTGGACCTACTACGATGACGCGGATGTTTTCCTTGTCAGAGAGATCAAGTTTGCTGATGTGCTCGGTAACTAAGCCGCTTTCATAGAAGTGTTCGTCGCCACCGTCATCCAAGGTGGTGATGACGTGATTGGAGTAAGACCAATTCAGCAAGTCGTTCTTGTACAACACGGCATCTTGGTTTTTGAATCCGAGGATCAAAGACATTTTCTTCACATCACTTGGGTTGTTGTGAAAGTAGTTAATCAGCCCTTTAACCGGAGCAACGCCAGTGCCGCCCGCGACCACAATGAGGTGTTTATCTTGGTACTCTTCCATCGGGTAGCCATTGCCCATTGCGCCGCGCATCATCACGCGGTCACTGGCGTTTAATTGGAACAGCTCGCTGGTTACCTTGCCGACATTACGTATCAGCAAGTCGACGTAACCTAAGCCGTAGTCGGAGACGGAAATAGGAGCTTCACCCACAAGGGATAAACCCACTTCGACAAATTGTCCGTAGTGCACCGGAAAGTCACACGCAACGCGAAAGTTCCATTCCAGTTCTGTGTGCTTTTCGATATGAATAATCGGGTAGCTTTGCGGCAGCATTTTGTTTTCACAATCGCACATTAGAGCGCCTCCTCTACAATCGATGTCATCTTGTTGATGATGTTGCTAAATGAGATGTAGTGAGGGCATCGGTCGTCGCAGCGCCCGCATCCGACACACATATGGTGTTCGCCTTGGCGAGACTTAAAGTCGTTGACCTTGTGTAAGGCGCGATAACGTAAGCGCTCTCCAGTTTTATGACGGAAGCTGTGACCGCCTGCCATATCCGAGAAGCCATCAATCATGCAACTGGCGTGTTGGCGGCGACGTTCACCCACTTTGGCTTCTTGGTTGTAAACCACATCAAACACGTTGAAGCAGGCACAAGTCGGGCATGAGGAAGTGCAGCGACCGCAACCAATGCAGCGTGAATCGTATTCTGACCACACTGGATGGCCGAGTAACACTTCGCGTACTTTAGCCGGATCATCGCAAACCGAATCTGGCGTACACACTTTGACAGGATTGGACTTGACGAAGCTGACCCTGTGCTCAACGTCTTTGCCTTGTGAAAAATACGGCGTCAGTTCTGGATCTTTAATAGTGACAATTGCGCCATGCTCACTAAATTGAACTGAAGCCGCAAAGTTGTCCGTTTTATTGGTGCCCATAGAGACACAAAAGCAGTTTTCGAAACTTTCGCTGCATTCAATCAGTACGAGTTTGAGTTTCTGGCGCAGACGTTTGTAGTAGAAGTCTTCGTGACCGCCGTTTTCTAAAAGCATGTAATCAAGGCTTTTGAGCGCATTGATGTCACAAGCTCTGAGAAACAGAAACACAGGACGCGCATCGACGCTGGATTCTCGCAACTCGTCGGCGTTAAACCAAAACAGGGTTTCGGTAATTGGGAAGACGATTTCTTTGGGTGAGAAGTGGCTTTTCTCTTTCCACTCCAGTTGGTCGTAACGTTCGAGTTCTTGGTAATCCAAATTTGGGGTATGGGCAAAACGACCTGCGTATTCTTCATAGACGGGCGCCATCACCTTATAGCTCTGACGTAACGCCTCGATCGCCGAACCCATTTGCTGAGTAGTTAAAAACTTAGGCATTGTTCTATCTCGTTGTTTTCAAAAACTAATGAATCGTGCGTTCTAGACAGGGCTCGGCGGTGGACTCAAACCATTCCAGTGACTGTGAAAGGGAAACCACGTCTCCGACCACTATGATTGCTGGCAGTGGTGGTTTTTGCGTTTTGCAGGTTTCATACAGTCCAGCTAAGGTAGTGACGATCTTATTTTGATTTTCTCGTGTCCCATTGCTGACGATAGCGCAAGGTGTATCTGGCGCGAGACCGTGAGCAATAAGGTTGTCTGCGATCGCTTCTGCTTTGTGTAGCCCCATGTAGAAAATTAGGGTGTGGTCGATGGCGGCAAGTGCGCTCCAATTTGGTTCGCTAGCATCATTACAGTTTCGACCCGTTACCAAGGTGACACCCCTCGAAACTTGTCTATGAGTGACCGGTATCCCCGCATAAGCACAGCACCCGAGCGCTGCAGTTACACCCGGCACAACTTCATAGTTGATACCTTGTTGAGCTAAATAGGTCGCTTCCTCACCGCCTCGACCAAATACAAACGGGTCGCCCGCTTTTAAGCGACATACCGTCAGACCTGTGATTGCGTAGCCCTTCATCATTTGGTTGATTTCTGCCTGAGTTTGCGAACACTTACCGTAGTGTTTGCCTACGCAGATTTTTAGGGTTTTTCGTGGAATTACATCCAAGACTTCTTCCGAAACCAGATGGTCATAAAGCACAACATCAACGCGATTGAGCAGACGAAATGCTTTAATGGTGAGCAGTGATGCATCGCCTGTGCCCGCCCCAACCAAATAAACCTGACCATAAGATGGATTGGATGCCTTCATTAAAAAATACCCCAAATCAATACAACGAATAGGATGGCGGCAATGAGCCAATAAAACACTTGATGAACGTTGTCGCTAATCCAACCTAGCTCCTCTAACATCTCGTTAGTCAGGTCTAAATTTATTTGCTCTATGTAATCGTCCAGTTCTTTCATTTTCAATTGGCTTCATGCAATCCCCTGATGCATTTAAGGTTATTGGTGAGAGCCGTTAAGTTAAATCAAAGAAAAATAAACACCTGTTCAGAACTGATTAACGAGAGGGTGTTTGGGGGCAGAACTTGAGTCGGTTAAAAGACGGGAAAGAGGAAAGGGGAGTGTCAGTTTTTTTGATTTAACTGACTGTAATAAAAATAAAAAAGCCAGAGCGATGTTTGCTCTGGCTTTGTCGTTTTTGGAAAAGAAAAGCGTTATGCTGCTTTTAGGTGGCAGACGCGATTCTTGCCCAATCTTTTTGCTTGATAAAGTGCTTTGTCAGCTTGCTCCACCACGTGATGGTAACTGGTTTCTAATGGTGTAAATCCAACACTTGCCGTAAATCGCACATCGCCACAACCCAAAGTGAGGTGGCTTCTTTGCAGCACCGTTAGGAAGTTATCCAGTTGGTGTTTGGCATCGAATTCGTCATTGGCTTGGAACACGATTGCAAACTCTTCACCACCATAGCGCGCTAAACAAATCCCTTTTGGTTTAGGGAAACAGTCGCGCATCACTTCAGCTGTTTTTTGGATGACCAAATCGCCCACTGGATGACCGAATTTATCGTTGATGTATTTGAAGTTATCAATATCGACCATCGCGATAAAACGGTTCTCTGAATGAAGCTCTCTCGACACTTTTGCAGCTAAACACGCTTTATTTTCGAGTTGCGTCATTGGATCTTGATGGCGTAAACGGTCATGCAATTTGAGGTTTGCCAACGCTACTTGGGCGTAGTTCTGAATCAAACTGAGCACGCATTTGTAGGTTGGGAATCGGCAACTGACGTAAGTCACCCCAAGCAGTTCTCGTCCATCAAACAACGGAATGCAGTAGTGGTTACTGTTGATCTTGAGCTTTTTCGTCAACTCGTCGCCGTACTTCTTGTTGCGGTAAGTCAACGCACTATGAGAAAAACGCGCCGCGAGTTCGGCATCGGTTAAGACGAGCTTTTTGTTACCGTGATAATCGAGGGTGTAAAAGCTGTAATTCAAGCTGTCGTATAAACAGAACTGTATGCCTCTGTGATAGCAGAAACGATCCAAAACATGCTTGAGTTGGGTTTTGAACTCATCAATGCTCTCAGTGCCATTTAGGCGCGCGAGTGACAAATGCAGTTGGTAAGTGAGGTAATTGATACCAATCGCTAGAGCTAATAAAGAAGCAATGACACCTGCAGTAAGAGTAAATGGATAACTGTTGTTGAGGATGTCGGCGCGGTCTGTGCCCGCCACAAACACCCAGTTTAATCTGTTGTCTGCGTCGAAGACCGAAATCTTAAAGTTATCTTGGTAATAGTATTCATGTTTACCAAACAACAATCCTGCAGCTACTTTCTCGCTAATGCCACCGTGATAACTGACAGAGTTATCGCCAATTCGGCTTGGATCAGGATGGAACACCAAGCGTTCGGTGTCTCTGTCTACGACAAACACATAGCCTTTGTTCAAAGTTTTAAGACCGCGTAGCTGCTGAGTCGTATGGAGGAGATCGAACTCTAACCAAAGTTGGTGTTTGAGGTCTGGGTTGTCATGTTTGATGGCAAATACCCAGCGTTGTTGCGGGTTTTGGTATAGCGAAGAGATGGAAAATTTATCACTGACGGTATTCAGCTTGTGCCATAAGATCTTGCTGGTATCCGCTTGTTTTACCTGACCAGAAAGACCATAGGCAATGTTGCTATCTGTCGTGGTGTAGAGAATGTTGGAGTACTGTGGTGAGTAATCGATGATGCCTTGGCTTAGCTCATGAAAGTCAGGATCATTAAGGTCTTGCTTGCTTGTCTTTAGTGCGGTTTCTAGTAGATAGAATTTGCTGAAAGCCGCTTCGATTTGGGAGTGGATCAGCCGCTCGGCGGTGATGATATTGGTTTGAGATTGCCGATAAACCATCGACTCAGAATCAACTAACTGAGCATAAGCCAGATAGACCATAAATCCTGCGAGAAGTAACAGGTAAGGCCGCAGAATACGGATTAAGAATTTAGGTAAAGCCATGGTGCCAAATTACGTTGTAGATATTATAAATGTGATTTGGCTAACGATATTAGATTAGTTTCATTATTGCATCAATGCGTATGGTGTGTTCTTTGACCTGATTGATGGATATCTGCTCGAAACGTCCATAAAACAAACCCAGCATGCAGCTGGGTTTGTAAGAACTTGTAGGATTGAACGGCGAATCCGTTAGGCTTCTTGATTTGGGTTATAGTGCAAAATTGCCATCGAAGTTGGAGACAACAAGACTTCTCCTTCCGCATGTCCTGGGTTTAGGTTACGTACGTTGGTATCGCACACCGTCACCCATTCTTGACCACGCTCACTTGGCAGCTTGAAGCGCGCTGGTGCATTGGTTTGGTTGATCAAGTAAACCAATTCTTGCCCTTCTTTACCAATGCCTAAATGCAGCGCTACTGAGCTTAAACGGTTCCAATCGTCATGTTCCATCAAGCTGCCATCAATACGACGCCAGAAGATGCGGTTGTTATTACGATTTTCACCACTAAAAGCACGAATGAATGGCACCATGTATTGATTACGGTTTGCCACCATTTGTGAAATCCATGCTTTGAAATCTTGCTTGCGCTCAGACGTCGCCCAGCTCAACCAGCTAGTCTCGTTATCCTGACAGTAGGCGTTGTTGTTGCCACCTTGCGTATGGGATAACACATCTGCAGTCAGGATATGAGGAATACCGAACGCAAACAGCAAGCTAGCAATCAGGTTGCGTTTTTGCTTTTCGCGTGTAGCGATGATCATTAGGTTTTCGGTTTCACCTTCAACGCCATAGTTTTCCGAGCGGTTATCACCATGACCGTCACGGTTCTCTTCGCCGTTGGCTTCGTTATGTTTTTGCTTGTAAGACACGAGATCTTGCAAGGTAAAACCGTCGTGATATGTGATGTAGTTGACTGTGAGTTTGTAAGGCCAGTTCGCCGCGCTGTAGATATCACGAGAGCCCATCAAGCGCGTCGCAAACTCTTTTAGGTAACCTTGATCGCCGCGCCAGAAGCTGCGGGAGATGTCTCGTAGTTTGTCGTTACACTCGTTCCAACCAAATGGGAAGTTACCCACTTGGTAGCCATTAGGACCGATGTCCCAAGGTTCTGCAATCAGCTTTGTCTCGCGAAGAACTGGGTCTTGCGCGACCGCTTTAAAGAATGCCGCTTCAGGGTTGTAATCGTCCCCTTGGCGACCGAGTGTTGCTGCCAAGTCAAAACGGAAACCATCAACTTTAAATTCGCTCACCCAGTAACGCAGCGTATCCATAACGAGGTTAAGTGCTGGCTGATAAGTCAGGTCCACCGTGTTGCCACAACCAGTGAAGTTCGCATAGTGAGGACCATGCTTGATGTAACTGCGAGGATCGAGTGCTTTTAGGTTGAAGATAGTCGGACCTTCACCGCCTTCCGCCGTGTGGTTGTACACGACATCAAGAATCACTTCGATGCCGTGCTTGTGCAGCTCTCGAATGGTAGTTTTGAGTTCTGTGACGGCATCTTTTTCGGCATAACGAGGATCTGGCACCATGAAAAGGTAAGGGTTGTAACCCCAATAGTTCACCTTATCCATCTTAAGCAAATGCGGCTCGTGCATACACGCAGCAACAGGTAGCAATTGCAACGTATTGATGTTTTGTTGTTTGTAAAACGCCAACATCTCAGGTGACGATAAACCTAGGTAACGTCCTCTGTCATCACTTGGGACCTCTGGGTGTTGTTGAGTTAACCCTTTTACGTGGGTTTCAAATAACACCATCTCTTCTCTTGGTATGCGAGGGTGATCGGTGTCTTGCCAATCGAAGTGATCCTCGATAACGACACATTTAGGCATATCAAAGCTTTTTGCAGGAGAGAAAGGAGGTTGGTAGTGGAGGGCTTTATCAATCGACTTTGCGTAAGGATCAGAAATCAGCAAAGGTTGGTCTTGATGCGTCACCACAAAGCCATACTTCTGCCCAGATTTAATGTCTGGAATAAAAGTATGACGAATACCTGCATATTCATTTGGTAAGTCGTGCAGTGCATAGCTGCCGTCTTCTGCAAAGAGCGCAAGTTGAATGTCTTTACTGCTTGGCGCATGAATAGCGAAGTTACAACCTTCTTTATTTAGGGTTGCACCAAGTGGGTAGGGGCGAGAGTGAAGTCGTGTCATCAGAGATACTTTTTTTAATATTTATTGCTACCTTTAAGAAACTATAAGTAAAAAACTTTGTCTTACTTAGGTCAACCACCTTAGAACGAAAATTATCACTGTAATTAAATTACTTTCTACGTCCTATTTTTGACGAAAATATGAAATGGCTATCACTTTGTAGCCACTATAAACCGAAGAAACTTACTAATTCCTCCCTAGATTGGTGATCTGACTCGAAAAAACACCATTCGGTAATTTTTCTCATCCTTTCTCATCCCCCCTAAATTAGTTTGGGGTGGAGGACGTCATCCTTGTACGCCTTGGGTAATCTTAAGACTGTTGAAACAAACGGGGACTTGTTCCCATCTTACCTCTCTTTCTTTAGGTGCATTTTTACTGCCTATATTCACCTAAAAGAGTGAGCAGGGAAGACAGAATTATAAATACCCTTAATGGAGTTAAGAATGAAAAAAGTAAGTGTAATTGCTGCTGCTGTTGCTGCAACTTTAGCTGCTGGTTCTGCTTTCGCAGTGGATTTCCACGGTTACATGCGTGCTGGTGTTGGTGTGAGCGCTGATGGTGGCCAACAAGTAACATTTGAGAAGAACAAAATCGGTCGTCTAGGTAACGAAGGCGATGTATACGGTGAAGTTCAACTAGGTAAAGAAGTTTACAACAACAACGGTAAAACGTTCTACGTTGACTCAATGTTCGCAATGACTTCTAACGGTTCAAACGACTGGGAAAGCACTTCGGCTAACTGTGGTCTAAATGCTAAGGGCGACAAAGTAGAGTGTGTTGACGATGCACAATTTGCTCTACGTCAGTTCAACGTTCAAGCTAAAGGCGTTCTAGACTTCGCTCCAGAAGCAACGCTATGGGCTGGTAAACGTTACTACCAACGTCACGATATCCATATCTCTGACTTCTACTACTGGAACATTTCTGGTGCTGGTGCTGGTATCGAAAACATCGAAGCGGGTCCAGGTAAACTATCTCTAGCATGGGTACGTAACGACCGTAGCGACATCACTGACCCAGGTAACGACGGTAAAGCTGCAAACGTAAACACACTTGATGCACGTTACGCAGGTCTTCAACTATGGAACAACGCTTCTCTAGAGCTAGGTCTTAACTACGCACTAGTTAACGAAACTGACGCTGCGCCAAACAGCACTAAAGATGCAAAAGATGGCGTAATGTTCACAGCTGAATTGACTCAAGGTCTAGATTCAGGCTTCAACAAAACTGTAGTTCAGTACGGTACTGAAGGTTACTCTAAAACAATGGCGTTTTACGGTGACGGTAGCTGGTACGGTGCAGAAGCGAAAGATGGCGCATCTGGTTACCGCCTAATCAACTGGGGTGTAATCGGCATGGGTGACAGCTGGGAAATGGGTCACCAGTTAGTATACGGTGTTGGTGAAGAAATGTGGGCTGGTCAAGACAAGTGGGAAACTATGTCTGTAGTCGTTCGTCCAATGTACAAATGGGACGACAACCATAAAACTATCTTCGAAGCGGGTTACGCGATTGATGATAACGACGGTGACGAAAACAAATACGGTAAGCTAACAGTTGCTCAAGCATGGTCTGCTGGTTCTAGCTTCTGGGCTCGTCCTGAAATCCGTCTATACGCTTCTTACCTAACAGCGGATAAAGCGGACAACTCAAACACATTCGACAACGGTCGTTCTGACGATACATTCCAGTTCGGTGTACAAGCGGAAGCTTGGTGGTAATCATCTAACCATTAAGTCCTAAATTGTCCTAGAATGATACAGCCAGAACCTATCTGGCTGTATTTATTTCAAAAACAATAACGAGTCGAGGTAGACGGTAATGAAAAAATGGCTTGCTCCCGTGCTGTTGGGAATGTTGGCTACGGGTTGTTCTTCTGTAGAACAAGTAGACATGAGCCCGAAAGGTCAGCAACAAGTGATCACGCAGTCGGGTGATATTCAATGGGTACCAATTGATGTACCTGCGGTTACTGAGTTCGCTTTGACTGATAAAAGCCAAATGCTATTAGATGGTAATAGCGCAGGCGCAATTGCAGCGTTCGCTCTACCGGGTAATCGCGGCAGTCTCGATATCAAACTAGAGACATTCGTAAACAAGAACCTAGAGTTCTATGCACCAAACGTCGTTGTAATGAATGCGGCGGGTGAACCTATTTACCAAGCAGATTTTTCAAAGTTTGAGTACGTGCCAGCAAAACTACTGGATAACGATAAGTTCGTACTTGAAATGAATGTAATTCCAGACATGACAGGTAACGATTTGCATGTGTTGGTTTACACCACTTCCGATGATCTAAAAGGAAGTTCAGAAGTTCTTCACCCTGCAAAAGCCTTCGCACTGGCAAATCACACTCAGCCGCCAGATATTGCAGATCCTCAAGCGAAACACAGCCCACTTGGTCAGTTCCGCTTCTCAGTATCCGCGAACGATATCGTGAATACTAAAATTGTCGCGAAAAACGACAATATCCCACAAGGTACGGATTTAACCAGCTACTACCACAGCTCGATTAAAGCAGCGGTCGCGGCTAATGATATTCCGAAAGCGCTAACACTGCTTGATGAAGCGAAAGAATTGGGCATCGAAGGTGCACAAGAAGTATTTGTGAAAGCAGTAAATACAAAATAATTTAAAAAAGGTCAGCGATATGCTGACCTTTTTTATTACTCTATTTGAGTGTTTAAAACTCACCCCTACATATAGTTAGCTTATTCACAAATTTATTTGTTTTACTTTGTTTTTTATATTTAACAGATCAATAATTAAATTGTGTTCCTAACCTTACTCGTCATCGATTAGGAAATAATTAAACCTATCAAAGTAATCTGGCTCAGCAAGATATGGAATAATATTCTTTATCGGTAGTTCGATATTTTGTTCTTTTTAAATATTAAACTTTTACCAACTTGGTGAGTTTTTATTTACTTTGGAATATTAAAAAGGAATTAACGTGAAAATGAACATGATGAAAACATCACTTGCTGCTGCCTTACTTGTTGCTCTTGCTGGCTGTCAATCAACGGCAGAACCAGAAGCGGCGGCTGAGCCTATTGTTAATCTATCTCAAGATGAAGTCGTCGCTTTTATGGCGGCTTGTGATAACCCAGATAGTACGGCGAAAGGTCCAATTTCTAAGCCACTGTTTGTTGTTGGTACGTTTGCTGATTCAGATTGGAAGCATGTACCTCAACGCCAATACACTTATAAAGGTAACAACTTCTACCAAGTTGTGACGCAAGAAAAAGCAGGCTCTTACAAAATGCAGTACGCGACAGAGTTGTGGTTCCCACAATTTACTGCGAAAGGCAATCGAATGAACGTGGGTGAATTAACACCACTGACTTTCGGTGGCTACGGAACGGATACAGCGGTTGATATTAAAGAAGATGGTAAATATGTTTGGAGTCTTCAATTTGAAGGCGAAGGCAAACCACTTCATGTAATGGTTAATAAGTGCCAATAATATTCCATTTCGTTATTTAGATTTGCTTTTTTTATTAACCCCTACATGGAGAACGTGTCGGGGTTAATTTTATTTGGGAGAGTTTAATGCACAATATCCGATATAATAAACTGCTTGGTAAATCGCTTATTGCGTTGAGTGTTGTCGGCGTTTTATCGGCATGTAATTCCTCTGGCGGCAGTGATAGTGGCAGTACACCACTTCCAGATTCGAGTTATGTCTGCCAAGCGAATGTGATGGAGCAAAGTAATCAGCTTCGCACGTATCAGATCATGGTTGAGAGCTTTGTCGATGGTGATTCAAACATAGGTCATGGGACCGGATATGGTACCAGTCATCACAATGGCGACTTACAAGGCATCATTGATTCCCTGGATTATATCCAAGACTTAGGCATGAATGCGATTTGGTTGACGCCAGTTTTTGAGTCTCAAGCGATTGCGGGACAAGATCACTGGGCAGATCGCTTGGATGCAACGGGTTATTTTGCTACGGATTATTTTAAGATTGATCCTCGCTTTGGCGATTTAGAAACGGCAAGAACCTTAGTTAATGAGGCACACAAGCGTGGTTTGTATGTCTTTTTTGATGGCGTATTCGGTCACCACAAAGATGGATTGATCAAACCTTCTCCGTCTGGCTTGCTGCCTACTGGTGGTAGTAATCCTGTTGATTATCCTGCCAGCTTAGACTTCTACAAAGAAGTGGCGACCTATTGGGTGAAAGAGCTGAAGATCGACGGCTGGCGTTTGGATCAGGCGTATCAAGTACCAACGGATGCATGGACACAGATCCGCAAAGCCGTCGATGATGCTTCGCAAAGTGTGACTTACACCAATGCTGATGGCAAAGACGTTAACCCTCTTGGCTATATGGTTGCAGAGATTTGGAAGGGCGAATCTGATATCGCAAGTGAAGCGTATGGGTCTGCGGATGATCCCGCGTTGTGCTCGGCGTTCGACTTCCCAATGCGTTACCGCATCGTAGAAACGTTAGCGGTAAATGAAAGTGGCGTGGGTGGGCGAGGTGTTGATTGGTTGGATAATGGCTACCAAACGCACAATCAGTATCCATCCCATGCGCAGCCAAACTTAATGATTGGCAACCACGATTTAGTTCGTTTTGGTGACTTACTTCAACGCGGCGGTATGGCTGATATTAATGACGCCGAGTATTGGCAACGTCATAAGGCTGCGTTTGCTTTCCAAGCGGCTTATACCGGACCAATTACGCTCTACTACGGCGACGAAATTGGCGATCAAGTTGATGGGTTTGCTGCGAAAGAAGACAATAACACCTGCGCCGTGCGAGGCGTGTGCGATGACCATGTCGCCCGCAGCAGCGCTAAGATTGAGGGTGTGACAGCAACCTTGGATGCAAATCAAGTTGACCTAAAAAATTACGTTAAGTCTTTGATGGCGATGCGTGCAGCTCATCCTGCCCTGTATCAAGGTTCTCGCGTTAACTTAGCGGCGAGCAATGGTAGTTATGTCGATCTGAAAAAGTCTGGCAGTGATCAGGTGTTGTTTGCGCTTAATACATTAGAAAGCGCTCGAAACGTTATTTTGACTGAGGCGCAAGTGGGTAGCTCTCAAGCGCTGGTGGACTTGCTAACGAACCAAACAATCACACCAAGTAATGGGCAATACCAGATCCCAATGTCCGCACTACAAGGGCGATTCTTTAAAGTAACGTCGAGTGTGCAATAGCATCTAAGGCTACTTGCTCATTAGTATTTTATTTCTATCCAAAGCCAAGTGCAGTCTTCTACCCCCATAGAGACTCACTTGGCTTTTTTTGTACGTTTTAGAAATCATATACCCAGCTAATTCCAAGATGCTTGACTCAGCGAGAGTGATTTAGTTTGTAGACGTGGCGGCGATTTAAAGGTTTAGTTCTTCTAAATCAAGAGCCGACAACAAAGTATACAGGACAAGGTCTTACTGTTTGCAAAGAGTGCCCTTCGGGAAACAAGGAATCCATGACAACGCTCTGAATCCTGCATCTTGAAGTTAATTGGGCATGACAAGCTCTGTTGTTTCGATTCCTATCCCATCTCTATCTCTATCTCTATCTCTATACGCATGTTCTATCTTACTGTTTTATATCGAACAAACGATGCTATCCAAATCGAGAAACAGTACGCAATTTGTGAGATGCTCTGCACGATAATGAGAATATTCACATTCGTGCAACGTAAAATTGTGAGTTAACGCTTATTTATATGTGATCATTATGTTTATCTTTTCTTGGATTTATATAACCAATGGAAAATTATAATGAAATCCATAGCGAAACCCCTCTTTATCCTACCTTTGCTTTGCTCTCCATTCGCCTACAGTGACGTCATCAACGGTGACTTCGAACAGTGGAATGGCAATACGCCAACACAATGGGCTGTGATTGACTCTGGTATTGCGGTATCTCCTACTAGTAACCAAGTGCAGTCCGGTGGTTTAGCGGCGCAAGTAGTCGTGAATACGGGTACCCAAAGCAACACGGACTTTCTGCAAACCATTAATGTGGAGCAAGGGAAAACCTATCCATTCGCAGTGTCTGTTTATCACACTGAAGGCAATGTTAAAGCGCGTCTGATTGTTGATGGGTACCATGGTTATTCAAACCCTAAGCAAACCAATCAATGGCAACAGCTCACACACAGTTATACCGCATCATCAAATAAAACCATTAACGTTGGTCTGAGATTCTATGATGAATCGGGCTTTGATGGCTCTGAAGTAGTGTATGTCGATAACTTCCTACCTAACCAAAGCGGTGGAGGTACTCAGCCTCCGGTTGAAAGCTGCAATGATAATGAAATCCGACTGACTTTGACGACTGATAGTTACGGCTCAGAAACCAGCTGGGAACTGAAGGACAGTCAATCAAAAGTACTCTTCTCTGGTCAAGGTTTCGACTCTTCTAAAACCTATGAAAAGACCATGTGCTTAACCGATGGTGACTATCAATTTACCATCAATGATAGCTACGGTGACGGCATTTGTTGCAGCAGCGGTAACGGCTCGTACGCTTTGATGCTTGGTCAAAAAACGCTTGCTTCAGGTGGTGAATTTACTAAAACGCAAACCACTAGTTTCACGCTTGGTGAAACAACTACACCACCGGTCGTCGGGGAATATTACAAAGCGGCGGAAGGCAAAACAGGTTTTGCATTGAAAACGGCGTTGTTCAATATCATCAATAACCACACTGGTCGTGGCTACTCTGCGATTTGGACATTGGTGAAAGATGCCGATCTGGACAACTACTATGAAAAAGACGGCACAATCCTAGACATGTACTCAGAAAAACCATTGGGTAATGATGCTGTCAGCTTTACCAAAGTGACAGATCAGTGTGGTCAATACAAAGCTGAAGGGGATTGCTATAACCGCGAACACTCATTCCCGAAAAGCTGGTTTGGTGGCAAAGTTGAACCAATGAACTCAGACGGTCACCATTTGTTTGCGACCGATGGTTATGTGAATGCTAAGCGTAGCAACTGGCCATTTGGCGAGGTGGGTAGCAGCACTTATGTTTCTAATAATGGCTCAAAATTAGGTTCAGCCAGCGCATCTTTGGGCTACTCAGGTACAGTATTTGAGCCAATTGATGAGTTTAAAGGTGACTTCGCTCGTGCTTACTTCTACATGGCAACACGATACGAAAACGTGATTGGTAATTGGGAAAAGAACTCAAGCAGTTCAGACGCTGTACTCAATGGCACAAGCACGACGGTATTTGAACCATGGATGCTTAACATGCTTAAGCGTTGGCACAAAAACGATCCGGTGAGCGCGAAAGAAATCAATCGTAACCAACAGGTATTTGATTTCCAGGGTAACCGTAACCCGTACATCGATCATCCGGAATTTGTCGAAATGGTTTGGGGTAACTAATCTCGTCAACAGACCCCAATAAAGCCGTCCACTTGGGCGGCTTTGTTTTTATTGTGCAAACTTCGCGATGAGCTTGGCGAGGGTTTCCATAGCTGGCTGCCAGTTTTTTTCAGCTCCGAAGTTCGCCACACTGAGGCGGATACAGTTTTGGTACTGCCCCTGCGTGCCAAATACAGAGCCGGGTAGAATACTGATCTTGTGTTCATTACAGGCTTGATAGAGCGCGTAGCTGTCAGTTTTTGGTGGTAAGCGTAACCAAAGTAAGAATGAGCCTTGTACGGCATTGATTTGATAATTATTTTTTAATTCAAAGTGTGCGCCTAAACATTGATTTAGCATTTGCAAATATCGACGGACGTTTGCTTGGTACACGCGACACATTCGCGCCGTATGCGTGCGATATTTCCCCGACGTCAAAAAGGTCGCTACCGCTGATTGCATCAAGTTCAAGCTGCCCATGTTTTCACACAATAAATACTGCTCGACCTGAGCACGATAACGCCCTGCCAGCATCCAACCAATGCGAAGCCGTGAATCGAGCGTTTTCGATAAAGAATTCACATAGATCACTCGTTGTTTTTCATCCAATTTTCGTAGGCTTGGCAAAGTCTTATCGAAGCTCAACGCACCAAATACATCATCTTCAATGATGGGAACGTCTCCAGAGACCGCGAGTAGCTGCTTTCGTCTTTCAAGTGGCATCAGAGAGCCGGTTGGATTGGTAAAGTTCGGTGTGACGACAATGACTTTGATCTCCCATGTTGCCATTGCTTTTTCTAGTGCGTCTGGGTCCATACCATCTCGGGGGCAGCTTGGGATCTCAACCACTTGTAAACCAAGCGATTCAAGCATTAATAAGTTACCGAAATAGCACGGTGATTCGACAGCGACAATATCGCCGGCTTGTGTTGTTGCTCTTAATGCAAGGCTGATTGCTTGTTGGGCACCATGGGTTACCAGAAGATCGTCAACATTCGCAGGGGTTCCCAGATCTTGAGTGATCTTAGCCAACTGTTTGATCAACAAATCATCGCCTGGTGGCAATTGATAATGGCTGGATATATGGCTTTGCTGGCGACTATGGCGACCAATTTCGGCATACAGACTTTTGATTGCTGGGGCATCAATATTTGGGTGTGCAGAACCAGTCGGAAGCCGCTCTTGATACTCAGGGTAAGTGAGGATTTGCTTACACACGGAAAGTAAATCCACACGCGTAGGCTTGGCGATCTTGGCTTCACTTTGTTCCGTGGGTTTTACGCGATAACCGGATTTGGGCACAGAATAAACCATGCTTTGCGCTTCCAGCTCTTGGTAGGCACGGATCACCGTGTTTTTACTTACTTTAAGCTCGGTGCTTAATAGACGGATGGAAGGTAACTTATCGTCCGGTTGATAAACCCCATTACTGATCGCTTGTTTGAGGTGATGCTCGACGATCAAGTACTTATTCGCATCAAGCGTACTGATTAAATCTGTACCCATAAAAACACTTCCATCTGTCACTTTTTCAAAACACTGTACCTAACTACATTAGCAACATTCGAGATTGAAAAACATTCAAAATTTAAAAATAGGTAGAGTGAGGGCGCATAATGTTAATCAGAGCCATTCCTTTTGTATTCGTTATCCTTTGGGCTTCTGGGTTTGTCGGCGCACGCTTTGGTTTGCAATACGCTGAACCAGCAACCTTATTGTCGATTCGCATGGCGTTTAATGTTTTGCTGTTCCTAGTGATAGTGGTCTTGCTGCGTCGTCGTATTCCAACGGGCAAGGACTTTTGGCACAGCTGCGTGGTTGGTGTATTGATCCACGGTTTTTATTTAGGTGGGACGTACTTTGCTATTAGTTTGGGTATGCCAGCAGGACTAAGCTCGTTATTGGTAGGTATACAGCCCATTTTAACTGCCGTGCTGCTGGTAGTGTTCGCTTCTGAGCAATTTAAGCCATCACAATGGATTGGTTTGTCATTGGGCTTTGTCGGCATTGCGATGGTGCTGATGGGTAAGATGGAGTGGCAGTCGGATTTGCACAAAACTTTAGCGATTGGTGTGTGTTTGTCATCTCTGTTTGGTATTACCGTCGGCACGTTGTATCAAAAGAAATACTGTCAACAAGTGGACATGGTGGGAGGCGCAACGGTGCAATATTTGGCGGCATTGGTGATGTTTCTACCTGTTGCAATGCAGTTTGAAACCATGCAGGTGCAATGGACAGCGGAGTTTATTTTCACCTTGATTTGGTTAGTGGTGGTTCTGTCTTGCGTAGCAATTTTATTGTTGCTGTACATGGTCAAGAATGGTGCGGCATCAAGCGTTGCTTCTGTGTTTTACCTTGTGCCTCCAACCACTGCGCTTCAAGCTTGGTTTGCGTTCGGTGAGTCATTTGATTGGATGGGTATTATTGGCTTTGTGTTGGCAGCGACCGCAGTATATTTGGTGGCGAAAAAGCCTGAATTTCCAACGCTTAAATCAAAGTTTGCAAAGCAAAAACGTAAAATATACCTAAATTAGGTAGGGACATTTGCGTGCCAGAGAGTACAATCCGGCTCTCAATATTGTGTGGAGCCGGGTAATGACCGTCAAGCCAGATCGAATGACCGCAATGCGCGATATCATTGCACAAGTAAAAGCTGAACTGCCGATTTATGAACCAGAGACGTTTGTTTGTGGTCCTGAAGGACAATGCATTGGTTGTCCTAAAAAACTGTTGGAGATGGTCGATTCAGAATTGAGTTATTGGGAATCGGCGATGGAACGCGGTATCACTCCTCAATTTGATGAAATTCGTCGCTTTGGCAAAATGTGCACCAGCGTGCGTCGAGGTCTAGTACGTAATAACGTCCCTTTGTTGAACGTTTAATCAACACTTTTTCGACATCCCCTTCGTTACCTTGTCTTCATTGATTTAGCAAATGAAGACAAGGGGCACCCATGCGTAAATTCTTTTTCTCTGTTGTTTTCTTATTGCTTGTATCCAGCTCTGGATTTGCAGGCTATAAATGGTTTACCGATAACCAATACGGCGAAGCGGACCTAGTCGCAGGAAAGCAGCGTTTTGAGTCTTATTGTGTCTCTTGTCATGGTGATAAAGGGCATGGAGATGGTCTTGTTGCCAAAGCCATGGACATTAAACCCGATAATATATCTGCCGAGCTCTTAAACCCGTTTGGGATGAAAGTGGAGCTGATTGGTTCCGTCTTGGAAGGTGGTAATGGGCAGGGCGGCGCAATGCCACCATTCAAAACTGTGCTGAGTGAAAACGAAGTCAATGACATATTTGAATACATCAAAAGTATTAACTAAATAAGATTCTTATTTTAGAAACAAATACTTAACCTGATTGTTTGTGCCGTAGTAGTTTGAATTTAGTCGAGTTTTTTAGCTAATTGCTGAGTATGTTTCAGCACAACTTAGTGGCTGGTCTCAAGTTCTTAATTGGTTCGGTTTTTCTATCAGTTAGTGCGTTTCTCTGCGTAATTTCAGCGATATATTGGCTCGGTTCTCACATGGAAGTGGGAGCGACGACCTTTACCCTCAGCCATTTCGCTGAATCAAACATCAAGAGGCTACTTGGGTAACTATCATTTGTCTGTATGCCGAGAGATAAGAAGTGAAAGCAAAAGGATTTACGTTGATGGAAATCACCATTGTGCTCGCAACATTGGGGTCCATTGCTCTCGCAGCTTTACCTGTCTTGCTCGATATCCACCGCCAAGCATACGCGTCTATGCTGCACAGTTCACAGTCCTCTCTGGGGACATCTCTTAAGTTTTTTCATGCCAAAGTTGTTATTGATGATGCACAGGATAGTCAACAAATCACTTATGTTGACCATCAAGTGAAGATGCTCAGTGGCATGCCGGAAGCAAGTGCGAACAGTATCCGTGCTTTATTGGAAATAGGATTACCCGCCAAGGGCAATTCACCCATCGATAAGCCGTGCCATGGCAGCGATTTTTGTATTATGGGCAATCAATTTCCTAACAGTGCACACTTTGTTGAGATCCCAAAATACCAATTTATTGATCACTCTGGTCTAGATCGTGTGGTGTACATCTGGCCGCAGGGCTATACCTTGGAAAGTGAGGCGTGTTATTTCTATTACGTTAATCAAGCATCAAATCGCTCAGTGGTAAGAGGGCATGTTACTGAAGGGTGTTAGGTACGGGCAAACTTGGCGTTCACCTAAAAACACAAAGCCCCAAGTTCAGAACTTAGGGCTTTGTTTATTCTTGGTTGGAAAACTCAGCGAAGCGCTAAATCTCTGCGACCAACTTTTTTAGTAGGCGTAACATCTCTTTCTGTTCAGCCGGCTCTAACGGGCTCATTAGTGCTTTATTGACGTTCAACGGAATTGGCAGCAAGGTTTCTTTGAGGTTTCGCCCTTCTTCCGTGAGGTAAATTCGGAATGATCGGCGGCTATTTGGATCAGGGTGGCGTTCCACTAAACCAAGCTTCTCAAGCTTGTCCAAAGTGCGAGTCGTGGTTGAGTTTTCTACCTTAGATTTCGCCGCAATATCGCGCTGTGTTACGCCTTCTTCTTCCCATAAACACATCATGGTTGGCCAAAGCGCTACTGTGAGACCATGCTTCTTGAGTTCGATCTCAAATCGCTTTGCCGCATCGTGTGCAACCACGTTGATCATCCAACCAAAACTGTCTTGTCTATCAAACTGTTCGCTCATTTTCTTTCTCTTATGATAAAGCAACGATTGTCATGGTAACCAATGTTGCGGCAACTAGCACCCCCAACGCACGGCTTTGCGGTGCGAGATAGACAATTTTTTGCTCAGCAACAGAGGTTTCTTTGATTGTTTTGGTCTGCTTACCAGTGATCATGGCTTTCACTAATGGTTTGCCTTTTAATTTATAAAGAAGGATCGCGCCAATATGTAAAGCGATCAATATTGGTAAAAGATCGACCAAGGTTAAATGTAGCCACTCCATGCCAGCGAATACGTCATCGTTAAGCCAAACTTCCGAATAAGGCCATGTGTCGAATACGCCACCAAGAGCCATTCCAGAAATACATTGAAGCAAGAGTGCTGTCAGCATGGTTACTACCATCCAGCCGCCAGCAGGGTTGTGACCAGCAGTGGCTGCCGATTTTCCCTTTAAATAAGAAATGACGTCTTCAGGGGAGCGGAGAAATTGACGAAATAGGTTAGTCTCACTGCCGATGAATCCCCATACCATTCGCCATACTAGCAGTGTGAGTAATGCCAATCCAAGTTGGATATGAGGACCGTTACCAGACAGCCCAGATGCCATCAATGCTATAAAAAGTAAAACTTGACTCCAGTGGTAGAGCCTTGTTGCTAAGTCCCAAATCTTCATCATTTACCTCGATCGTTTTGTTGTGTGATGATCTTCTTTACGGTAATTTACACAACAATAGTTGCGTACGCAATGATTGTTGTGTAAATTTAAATCCAACAACCCAACAATGAAGAACGATTAGGAGAAAGACATGAAAAAGACACTGGCACTGATTGCACTTTTACCGACCATTTTTGTACCAACAACGCTTTTTGCTCAAGACTTCAGCTCTCAAATCGACATGCGCCAGAATGCGTTTGAGCAAATTGAATCTCTATCGAAGCAAGCGGACAAGACTCTGAATGGCAGTAATACCGATTGGCAAGCTTTAGCGCAGATCGGCAATGAACTCTCTCGTCATAGCGAACATTTGCTACAAGCGTTTCCGCAAGGTAGCCAAGCTGATAGCAAAGCGAAGAAAGAAGTGTGGAGCAAGCCAGAGAACTTCAATCGTTTGATGGTGCAAATGGATGAAGGGTTCGTTCAACTGTATCAAGCAGCGCAAGATCAACAAGTTTCAGCAGCCGAGGCTGGACTCAAACAAGCCCAGAGTACTTGTCGTAGTTGCCATCGCGCATATCGTAGCCGCTGGTAATAGAGTCAACCACATTGAATTTAACTTGAAGCAGATAAGAAAATCGTAAAATGAAAGGTAACCTTATGAACAGAATCATCCTATTGAGCACACTTGCTGTTGCGTCTTTCTCAAGTTTTGCTGCTGATTACGGCGTTGAACTAGCCTGGAATACTAACGATGTGGAGCAGGTTTTACAGACATTACCAAAACAGAAAGCCGAATTTAGTCAACTTATCGAGCAAGGTGATGTGAAAGACATGTTCGTTTTACCAAGCAGTATTGATGGTAAAGTGGTACAAATTCTGCGTTTTGTTTTATCAGCAGAAAACGAAGCGGAAGTGCAAGCAAAACTGCAAGACTTACCCATGTACCAACAAGATTTGGTGAAGATCGCGAGTATCCAACCTTTGGGTGCTAAATGGTTAGATAACACGCCTGAGAGTGATAACTACAGTGTGACATTGCGTTGGAAAGAGGGGGTTGAGGCTTTAGAAATGGACCGCGTATTGGGTGTCGATTTACAGCGTGTTATCAATCTGAACAACTCTGGTTTAATCACTTCGTCTTATATCAATACCCAAGTACTCGACAATGGCATTGAGCGTCCAATCTATTCAGTCGCTGTGTTAGCCAAGGATGCGCAGCAGGCACAAAACCTAATGTACTCTTTTGAAGCGGTTCAGCTTGGCTATGCGACATTTGAAATTGAATACTTGGGTAAAAAGTTAGATATGAAAAGTTAACCGAAAGTCTCTTTATTCAAAGCTCAAGATACAGGCGTAGCATATCTTTATGTTGAATGCCGTTTTCCCAAATTGGTTCTGGGTAGTGGAGTAAGAAATGATTTTTGTCCACGCTCTCTACCCTAAAACCTAATCGCTGATAATACGTCAGTTGATAACCAAAGGTACCCGTTCCCAATATCAGTTTTTGAAATGATTGACTTTTCATGGCTTCAATTGCAAAACGCAATAGATTTGAACCAATGCCGCGTTGTTGATGTATTGGCGCGACTGAAACGTTCATGATTTCAGCTTGTGTTTTCGAATGAGGTAATATCACACATGCACCAACAATTTGATTGTCTTCAATAGCGGCAAAGCCAATGGATGTATCAAGATATCGCTCAATGTTATCTTGATTAGGGTCTGCCTCTAGCAGCAAAGTCATTGGAATTTGGTTTGGTGGTAAAGGTTTAAATTCAATCATCACAATTACGTGTTAAGTCGTTGGGCGAGCGAGTATATCGAAAGGTCGGCTTTGTACCCAAGTAGCCTTGGATTCTTAGCTTATCAAGAATGGCTTTTGCTGCTAGCGTTCATTTCGTCTTTCTTTAACACCATTTTTTGACTCATCAGATATTTGCCATTGGGTAGTAACACTTCTCCTAGCTCACCACCATGTTCGAAGCCAAATTGTTCATACAAAGCAATCGCTGCTTGGTTGGTCTTATAAACATTGAGAACAATGGTATCATAACCATACTTCCAACCACTTTGAATGGCGGTTGCTAGAAGTTTTGTTCCTAGTCCTTGGTTGCGATAATGACGATCAATGTGAATGCCAAGAATACCAGTTTTCGCAAACTCTCCACCTTCATAACCGCACATTTCGGCAGGGAAGATCTCAATACTTCCCACTAATTGCCTCCCATCAAAGGCGACAAACTGAGGGATGGATTCTTTTTCTACTCGCGTGATCACATCACTCAACATTGTTCGGTCAGGCGCAGGAGATCGTAAATACTCGCCTTCTTCATATACACGGTTCCAGAGCGCAATAAAATGGTCGATATCGTTGAGAGTAATCGGTCTGATCTGCATTCATCTTCCTTGATTAGTGCATTAAGTGTAGTTGGTTAAACGAGAGTTCCAGTAAAGCCTTGTTGGTTAGCCTAGTATCAGCTCCGATAAACAATGCACTTGAGACGGAATAGGCTTACTTGGAACAGGAAGGTTTTTAGGATTGAACCAAATGACGTTTAGCCCTGCATCCATTGCGGGATAAATGTCTTTTTCTGGTAAGTCTCCCACCATAGTGAGCTGGCTGGGTACTACGTTTAATTGCTCAGCGACCGCGAGATAGAAGCTAGGTTGATTTTTCGCAATACCAAGATTGGCAAAACAAAAGTAACCACTGATGTATTGGTCCAGTCCGACTCGCTGAAATGCCTTTTGCACGTCCTCCATTGCGGAGTCTGATGCACTGGTAGCGATATAAACGCTATGCTGCTGTGACAGTTTTTCTAGCGTTTCTCTGGCGAGAGGCATGGTCTCGACGTGTTCCCAATCGCACATTTTTCCTTGTGCGTGAGGGAAATCTACCATTAAGGTGTTCCCCCAATCGAAAAGATAAATCATGTTCGAATCTCCATTATACCCAAGTAACCTCGAGATGCTTGGTTCAGCGAGAATGACTCGGTTTGTAGACGCGTAGGCGATTTAAAGATCTAGTCACTCTAAATCAAGAATCGGCAACAAAGTATACAAGCCAAGGTCCTTACTATTTGTAAAGAGTGCCCTTCGGGAGCGTGTTATTGACTCGCTTTTTTAATTAAACCAATGGCTGCGTCAAACAACTTGAAAATAGCTGGCTATTACACTGCGTTGTTTTCCTTGCTCTCGAATCAATGACAACGCTCTGAATCCCGCATCTTGAAGTCACTTGGGTATATCCGTACATCATATCGTCTTTTCAAAAAGGGGGAGGAAGGTGCCAGAAAGAATTGCGATTCAGGTTAGCTTTAATAGTAAATTTCGCTTAAATGCCGTGATCGTTACAAACATTTCAACATGATGCGCGAGCTCGTCGTAAAGTTGAGTTTGTCATAAAACTGCTGAGCAGCTTGGTTAAACTCCATTACTTCCAGCCTAATTTGAACGGCTCCTGACTCAATGGCCCATTGCTCTACTTGATTCATGAGTAGACTTCCCACTCCCTTTGATTTCTGATTTTCATCTACAACTATGGTTCCGATACGGCAGATTGGGTCTTTGATCAGAAAACTAATGGTTTCATTCTGCGTAATGCTTGCGGTCACAAAACCGATCGCTTGTTGGTTTTCTTCAGCAATTAGAATTAAACGTTCCTTATCTTCCAGAGCATTGGCAAGAAATTGTTTGTCTTGCTCCGAGGGGGCGACAAAGGCTTCAGGAGCATTGAGATGGTGAAGTTCACTGATCTGTTTGTTTAACACAAATAGTGCATCAAGATCTTTGGGTGTAGCTCGTCTTATTTCCATGATTGTTCCTTAATTTCCGCCAGCAAGATCGATAAAGGAGCCAGTGACATACGAGGCTTCGTCACTCAGTAACCAAGAAATGGCATTGGCAACTTCGTCCACAGTACCACCTCGTTTGAGAGGGATTTTTTCGCTGAGTCTGTCGACACGATTGGGTTCTCCGCCGTCGGCATGGATGTCAGTGTAGATACAGCCGGGGCGAACACCATTAACGCGAATATTTTGCGCAGCCAATTCCAAAGACAACCCTTTAGTGAGAGAGTCCATTGCTCCTTTTGATGCTGCATAATCAATATATTCGAATGGCGCACCAGAGCGAGATGCGGCAGAGGAGACATTAACGATGGCACTGCCAGATTCAAATCGTTTCGCCGCTTCTCGACAGCAGAGAAAGCAGCTAGTGACGTTAGCATTCATCACGCTTTGGAAACGCTCAAGACTCATGTCGGTAAGGCGAGATTGAGTGAATAAGATTCCAACATTGTTGACGAGGTGAGTGACTTTACCAAGCGCTTGTTCAGTTTGTTCAAACAATGAGAGTACCTGCTGCTCATTGGAAACATCCGCTTGAATAGCGATTGCGTTACCGCCATTTTCTTCTATTTCGTTGACAACTTGTGTGGCAGCGTCAGTCTGCGTACGATAGTTTACGCACACAGAATAACCTTGTGCTGCCAATCGCTTAGCAGTTGCTGCACCAATGCCTCGGCTGGCTCCGGTGATGATGACTACTTTCTGCATAACATATCCTTGTTTTTGTAGTTAATATTATTTTTGTAATGAATAGAGCCTATCAGCGTACTTTTTCCCACCGATTTCATAGGCTTCAGGGATGATTTCAGTAAGTTTAAATCCGCACTTTTCCAGTACTCGCTCAGAGCCAATGTTACCTTCCGTCACGGTGGCAGAAAACTCAGAGATATTGTGCTGGTTAAATGCCCAATCAATTACACCCGCAAGAGATTCGGTACCAAATTGTTTACCGTAAAACTCTGGCAACAACAAATATCCGACCTCAGCAATCCCATTTTGCAGTACAAAGCCAGTGATACCGATTGGCTGTGAACTGTGTTTTTCATAAATCACCAAACATAACCAATGTTCACTTTGGGGAGTCCATATTGGCAGACGCGATTCAAATTTCTGTCTCATGTCAGCTTCTGTTGGTGGATCAAAACAAAGAGCAATGATTTCTGGATCACTGGATAGACGTCGATAGAGATCCCAATTGTCTTGAGTGAGCGGTTTTAGCTCGGTTCTTGGGGTAGAAATAGATTGAGATAGCACGTGCGATTCGCCTCCATGTGATCGAGTTTTCATATTTCACACAAACATATCAAAAGTGCTTTGATAAACAACATCTATCGTTATGGCGAATACGTCTGGTCAAGAAAGATTTTTTTAAAAAATGGAATATGGTAAGGAGCCTCTCAATAACGAAAAATAAGTCACCACATAGAGAATAGGCATGACTCAGATCAAGTCGAAATTACTACTAAAGGGGTAAATATGCGACAAAGCATGTAACTTTGTGAGTATTTATTTCTAATTATGTCAATTAAAAAACGTTATATCGCCGCAATGGTGGCAGTGGGTATTGGTGTGGGCTGGCTAACTTTAGGCGGCACCGCAGCAGTGATGCATTACACATCGGACACTGAGTTTTGTCTTTCTTGTCACTCTATGGAAATTCCATACAAAGAGTATCAAGGCTCAGTGCACTTCAGTAACGCTAAAGGTATTCGAGCTGAGTGTTCAGACTGTCATATTCCGAAAGAGCCAATGGATTACTTGATCACTAAGATCCGTGCCTCAAAAGACATTTACCACGAGTTTGTGACTGGCAAGATCGATACGCCTGAGAAGTACGAAGCACATCGTACTGAACTTGCCGAGATGGTTTGGGCGCAGTTCCGAGAAAATGATTCGGCAACCTGTCGCTCTTGCCACGATTTCGATGCAATGGAAGAGTTCGAGCAATCACGTGACGCGGCGAAGATGCACGCTTACGGTAAAGCGAATGACCAAACGTGTATCGACTGTCACAAAGGTGTAGCGCACTTTGCTCCAGAAGCGGAACTTGATAGCAAAGCGTTTGAAACACTGATGAGCTTCACAACCAAGACAGCAGCAGATGCGAAAGTGGTTTATCCAGTGACGTCTATCAGCATGGGTGACTTTGGTACGGTGAACCCAACAACCAAGCTGGACGTTGTGAAAGCTGAGGGAGACAACCGCACGGTTAAGATCAACGCATTCCAAATGAAAGGTGCAGAACAAGTGCTTTACATGGGTGAAGGTCAACGTGCGATTGTCGCAACACTATCTGAACAAGGTCAACAAGCAGTTGAAGCTGGTGAGTTCAAGGCAGATGTATATGGCAACGAGTGGCGCCCTGTCACTCTAACGGCAACGATTGATTCTCCAGTCGTTGATACGCTAGAGCCAGTTTGGTCATACGCGGAAGAGTTGGACAACGTTTACTGTGCAACTTGCCACGCGAAAATTCCTTCAAATCACTTTACTGTGAACGCATGGGGTCCTGTAGCGAAGAGTATGGGTGATCGCACTGATATTTCAGCAGAAAACCTAGAAATTTTGACTAAGTTCTTCCAGCACCACGCGAAAGATGTGGTTGGTCACTAATAGATAAATAGAAGGATAAGATTATGACTAATTTAACTCGTCGCGGATTTCTAAAAGGCACTGGTCTAACTGCTGGTGCTCTAGCTTTCACTTCATTGACGCCAATGAGCGCGCTAGCGTCCGATAAGCGTGGTTCAGGTGTACTCACAGCGGGTCGCATGGGTCCAATGTTATGTGAAGTGAAAGACGGTAAGCTGGTTTCTACCACGAACGCATTGCCACAAACGGTACCAAACAGTCTTCAAACTACGGGGCCTGACCAAGTTCATACTAAAGCTCGTGTTAAGTACCCAATGGTACGTAAAGGCTATTTGGCAAACCCATCTGCACCAGAGGGTGTGCGCGGTAGTGATGAATTCGTTCGCGTGTCTTGGGATGAAGTTTACAAACTGATTCACGAACAACACATGCGCATTCGCAAAGAGCATGGTGCTGAATCGGTGTTTGCTGGTTCTTATGGTTGGCGTTCAAGTGGCGTATTGCACAAAGCGCAAACGCTTCTACAGCGCTATATGAGCATGGCAGGCGGTTATTCAGGTCACCTTGGTGACTACTCTACAGGTGCAGCGCAGGTGATCATGCCGCACGTGGTAGGTTCTATTGAAGTATACGAACAGCAAACCACTTACCCTGTGGTTCTTGAGCACAGTGACGTTGTGGTGCTTTGGGGTCTTAACCCAATCAATACCCTAAAAATCGCTTGGAGCTCAACAGACTGTGCGGGTCTTGAGTTCTTCCACCAGCTTAAGAAGTCAGGTAAGACGGTTATCGCTATCGACCCAATGCGTTCAGAAACCATCGAGTTCTTCGGCGAAAACGCAGAATGGATCGCTCCGCATCCTATGACGGATGTGGCAATGATGATGGGTATCGCACATACACTTGTGAAACAAGGTAAGCACGACAAAGAATTTTTAGCGAAATACACTACAGGCTACGACGTATTCGAAGCTTACCTAATGGGTAAAGAAGACGGCGTTGAGAAATCTGCAGAGTGGGCATCTAAGATTTGTGGCGTGCCAGTTAAGCAACTTGAGCTACTTGCAGACATCTTCAGCAAAAACCGCACAATGCTGATGGCGGGCTGGGGTATGCAGCGCCAACAATACGGAGAGCAACGCCACTGGATGCTAGTGACGCTAGCAACTATGCTGGGTCAAATTGGTTTACCGGGTGGTGGTTTTGGCTTCTCTTACCATTACTCAAACGGTGGTAACCCTGCACGTGATGCGGGTGTGCTTCCTGCGATTTCAGCATCACTAGGTGGCGGATCTTCTGCGGGTAACGATTGGGCGGTTTCTGGCTCTGTTAATGCGTTCCCAGTAGCACGTATTGTTGAAGCGTTAGAAAACCCAGGAATGAGCTACCATCATAATGGTCATGACTTAACGTTCCCTGAGATCAAGATGATTTGGTGGGCAGGCGGTGCGAACTTTACTCACCACCAAGATACCAACCGTTTGATCAAAGCGTGGCAAAAACCAGAGCTTATCGTTATCTCTGAACCATACTGGACAGCGGCAGCGAAGCACGCGGATATTGTTCTACCTATCACCACATCGTTTGAGCGTAACGATATGACCATGACAGGTGACTACAGTAACCAACACCTAGTACCAATGAAGCAAGTGGTAGAGCCTCAAGGTGAAGCTCGTAACGACTTTGATGTATTTGCGGATATGGCAGAATTGCTTGCTCCGGGTGGACGTGATGTTTACACCGAAGGCAAAACGGAAATGGAATGGCTGTATGGCTTCTATAAAGCAGCGCAGCAAGGCGGTCGTGGTCAACGCATCGCAATGCCAAACTTCAGCAAATTCTGGGAAGATAATCAGTTGATCGAAATGAAGTGGAACGAGAAGAACGCGCAGTTTGTACGTTACGCTGAATTCCGTGAAAACCCAATCATGAGCCCACTAGGTACGCCAAGTGGTAAGTTCGAGATCTTCTCTAAGACAATTGAAGGCTACCAGTTAGAAGACTGTCCTCCGCACCCAACTTGGATGGAGCCAACAGAATACACGGGCAATGCCACTGATGGTGAGCTTCAGCTAATGACGGCGCACGCCGCGCATCGACTGCACAGCCAGTTCAACTATGCGAAGATTCGTGAAGAGTACGCGATTGCTGATCGTGAGCCGATTTCTATCCACCCAGAAGATGCAAAAGCGCGAGGTATTAAGACCGGTGATCTTGTTCGTGCCTTTAATGGTCGCGGTCAAGTTCTGGTGGGGGCATTGGTTACTGATGGCATCAAGCAAGGTTCTGTTTGTATTCACGAAGGTGGTTGGCCAGATCTAGATCCGAAAACAGGCATCTGTAAAAACGGTGGTTGTAATGTTCTAACGCTAGATATTCCGACTTCTCGTCTTGCGAATGGTTGTGCGGCAAACTCTGCGTTGGTTCGTATCGAGAAATACGAAGGACCAATCCTTGAGCTAACGGCATTTACACCACCTAAGAATGCTTAGTCTTAGTTTAGAATCCAATGTTTAAAATGAACGAAGCCAGCAAGTTGCTGGCTTCTTTTTATCTATTTTTTAAGACTTCTACTTGGTTGCTAAGGCAACGAAAGGCGCTTTTTTTGTAATTTGAAATGTAGGCAGTAAGGTAAATAACACAGCGACAAACACCACTGAACCAATCAAATCCTCAATTCTGTGCATGCCTAGCCACAAACGGCTGTACGCTACGCCCATAGCCCACACCCACAAAGTTGCAGCAGAAAAATAGCACTTATTCTGCAAAAATAACCCACCGAAGAAGGCTAAACAGATTGAAACGAAAATCGTATGACCAGATGGGAAAGAGTAATCTTTTTCACCTTGCCAGTGGCGAGTGCGCCATTCGCTGACTTTCTCAGAAATCTGCCCAATCACATTCGCTTGCTGAGCGGTTTCTAGTTGATAAAACGCTTCTGGATGTTCAATTAATTGCTCTGCAGCAAGCAATTCGGTGTAGGGACGTGGGCTTTCTGTCATTAGCTTCAAGCCTGTTTTGCTGGCAAAACCAATCACCAGTAGCAACCCCAGCATCGACAGTTTTTGCATCCAGTCGGTGCGAGATGGTTTAAAGCGGTAAAGGGACAGCACCAACAACGTCAAGGTAATTAAAAAGCCTTTGCTGCCTGCAGAGTCTGTCAGCAAGGTGAATAGGATGCCAGTACCATCAGAAACGTGAGAAGTAAGATCGTGGAACGAGGCAAACAGCGAAAGCGGGATGATGCCAAGAATGAACAAGGCGAGCATCATCAAACCATATTTTTTTGTTTTCATGAAAAGTCATACAGCAGTCGAAAATAGGCGGCTATCTTACGACAGTCGATGTGAAAAACTTATCAACGCTCTGTCAATTCGAATGTGAAAGTGACATTGCAGGTCTTCGCTGTGAAAGGATGGACTGTTGAAAGTTTTGAGAGTCGAACGCGCTCATCCATAAGCGCGTTGTTCAGGAACCGAGAAGGTTAGCTCATCAAACCCAATAGGTACTCTGATGCGGTTTTTGGATCATCAGCATGGCAAATTGCTGAAACCAAAGCTAAGCCATGAACACCAGTGGCGCTAAGCTGCGGAATGTTACTCTCGTTAATGCCGCCAATGGCAACAATCGGCAGTGAAGTCGTCTCTAACGCCATTTTCAAACCATCAATACCCCAGTGTTTTTTTGTGTTGGTTTTGGTTGGCGTCGCGAATATTGCGCTCAAACCGATGTAATCAATCGGCAGAGAGTCGGCTTCTGCAAGCTGCTCTTCATTTTCGATAGATAAACCGAGAATTTTGTTTGGTCCGATCAACTCACGAGCAATGATTGCTGGCATGTCTGATTGCCCAAGGTGGACCCCATCAGCATCGACAGCCAGTGCGACATCTACGCGGTCATTGACGATCAAAGGCACATCGGTATCTTTAAGGATGTCTTTCACGGCTTGAGCTCGTTCGATAAACGCACGCACATCACCGTGTTTTTCGCGGACTTGTACCATAGTCACGCCACCTTCCACCGCTTTTCTCACAACACGCTTTAATGTGGCTAAATCTTGTTGGTCATCGGTGACCAAATATAAACGATAGGCGTTCATTGGGTTTCCTTTAAGCCTCTCATTGAAAGAGGATTGAGAGGCTAGTGTTAAAAGAGATAAAAGCTTATTGCACGTGCAGTTTGAGGCGCTTCGCCAATGTTTCTTCATCCAACTGGTAAAGCTCATCCAACAGGTTCATTTGCAGGCTACCTGGACCACGAGCTTGTTCCGCTGCAATCTCGCCAACAACACCTAGTACCGCTGCTGCTGCGAGACCAGTGTCATCACCAACGGCAGCAAAAGCGCCCGTTAGTGCCGTGAGCGTACAGCCCATTCCTGTTACGTATGGCATCATCTCGTGACCATTGTTTAGTTGCACGGTTTGCCCTTTCGTGACGATGTAATCGGTCTCGCCAGAAATCACCACGCTTGCATCATACTCTGTGACTAAGAAGTTGGCTGCACCAAGTGCTATGTCGCTGCTGTCTAACGCATCGACGCCTTTGCTTTGTGCTTGCTCGCCAGCGAGTGCAATGATTTCTGAGGCGTTACCACGAATGATGAGTTTGTCTGCAAGGCGTGCGATCTCACGTGATGTCTCTGTACGTAGTGAGCTTGCTCCGCAACCGACAGGGTCGAGTACAACGATTTTACCATTGGCATTGGCTTGTTCTACGGCATAGCTCATACGCGGTGTCCAAACGCTGTCTAGGGTTCCAATGTTGATAACCAATGCGCCAGCGAACGACATCATCTCTGCCATTTCCTGCTTGGAGTGCGCCATGATTGGAGAAGCGCCGATAGCCAATAGCGCGTTTGCCGTGTTGTTCATCACCACGTAGTTAGTGATGTTGACGACTAATGGCTTTTGCTGGCGTACTGCGGTTAATGCTTGGGTGATTTGTTCAATTAACATGAGACTCTCCGATTAATCTTGCTGAGCATTCAGACCTTGTTGCCAGAATGCCACTTCCATACGCGTTGCAGTTTTGAATACCTGAATCAGGTTTTGACCACGCTGGCTATTGATGTCGATTTCCGCCAATAACTGGTTAAAGTGTTCTGCACCTTTTACGACACCAGATTGGAACTCTTCACCACCGTAGAGGTTGATCCAACTTGCGTATGAGTTGCCTTCGATTACTGTCTTTTCATCTTCAATCAGCATCTTACCGATAACGGCATAACCGATAGAGCATGGCGCTAGTGCCGCGTATAGATCAACAAGATCGCCCGTCATGCCGGCATCCAATACGTAGCGGGTGTAAGCCACAGTGCCGAAATCTTCCGGCTCGTTTTCTAGGTCGGATTCCGTCAGCCCCCATTGCTCACAGTAAGTCACGTGGTGGGCGATTTCAGAATCGAGCAATGCATGTACGCTTGGGAGAGCGCGGCGCATGTCATCCAAAGTACGCGCTTTGTAGATCGCTAATGCGTAAGCTCGTGCGTACTGCTTTAGGAACAGAAAATCCTGCTTTAGATAGTGCAGAAAACAAGGTTGAGCCAGAGTGCCTTGCGCCAATTGCAGCACGAAAGCATGCTCGGTGTATTCTTGCCAATCTTGGTGGCAAGCGTCGATCAAGTCTTGGTATTTCATTATGGATATCTCGTTATCAAAAGACCTTAGGCTTTGAGCCTAAGGTCAGTAGAATTAGTCAAAGCTCGGTACGTAATCTTTCGCTTTTGGCAGTGTCTCGATGATTTTTTGTGAATACATGAATTCGGCATAATCATCGTAGCGCTTCAGATCTACTGCAGATGGACGAAGAGCGAAACGAGTTAGCGTGTCATTCCAAGCGCGTTGGTTAAGCTCGTTGTTGAGGGTGTCTGGTGAATAAGCCACAAACTCTTTCCAAGATTCTTTTGGATGGTTAACGATGTAAGTGGTCGCTTGCTCCAGTGCTTTGTTGAATGCCTTGATGGCTTCTTTGTCGTAGGTTTTTGCATTGGCTACGAAGACTAACTCGTCATACGCTGGCACGCCGTGTTCTTCAGGGAAGAAGGCTTTAGCTTTATAACCTTCTAGTGCCAGTTGGTTAGTTTCGAAGTTACGTAGACCGCCCCAAATCGCATCCACCTTGCCAGACGCAAGAGACGAAGATAGCGCCCAACCTACGTTGATGATTTGTACGTCAGAAAACTTCACGTTCTCTTGAGCTAACATAGTGCCGATTGTTGCTTCTTCGTTGCCTGCGATCGCAATACCGATCTTCTTACCTTTCAAGTCGCCAAGGTTTTCATTCTTACCGTTATCCAACACCATCAGAGTGTTGAGTGGCGTAGCAATCAAAGTCGCAGAGCGGACTAGTGGCAAACCAGCTGCGACATCGATAGTTAGGCTCGGTTGGTATGAAATCGCCATGTCGACCTTGCCAGCAGCGACCAACTTAGGTGGTGTACTTGGATCTGCAGGCTCTTGAATGTTGACCTTCAAACCTTGTTCTTTGAAGTAACCGCGCTCTTTAGCAATCACGATAGGACCATGGTTTGGATTGACGAACCAATCCAACATCAATGTCATCTCTTTTTCAGCTGCAAGCACGTTGGTTGATACCACTGAAGCGAGTAGAGCAGCAGCGCTCATAAGTTTGTTTTTATTCACGGGGTTCTTCCTTTTCTTTCCCAATTTCCTTTGGTTATTTTCTGCAATTACTTGCTTTCCCAAGGGATGGCTTTTTTCAATAATTTATCGGTGATGAAGTAGAGTGAGATAGACAGTACGGCGAGGATAAACAGCGCCGCAAACATCTCATCAATGATCATGCGAGCGTTGGCTTGGAGCATCAGATAACCCAAGCCTTCACTTGAACCTACCCACTCACCGACCACTGCTCCAATTGGCGCAATAACGACGGCAACACGAATACCTGAGGCTAAAGTTGGTAGGGCGGCTGGCAATTGAATATGACGAAGTAGCTGCCATTTAGACGCACCCATGGTCTTGGCAAGATCGAGGTAACCTGTTGGTGTATTGCGTAAGCCGTCGTAACAACATGTTGTGACGGGAAAAAAGATGATGATCGCCGCCATAACAACTTTTGAAGCAATGCCGTAACCCAGCCAAAGCATGAGCACTGGCGCGATGGCGAACACAGGGATCGCTTGGCTAGCAATCAGAATGGGCAGTAACCAACGCTTCAGCGGCTCGAACATCAGCATTTGCAATGCGAACAGCAAACCCATCGATAATCCAAGCGCCAAACCAAGTAAAATCTCTTGCGCGGTAACCCAAGTATGTTTGAGCAAGACATCGTAACGAGTGACCAATCTATCCAGCACTTCAATAGGTGAAGGTAAGATGAAGCTTGGCATATCGAATATCACCACGACCAACTGCCACAATCCCAAGATCACCGCAGTGCTTATGACCAAGCGCAGAGCCGGATGGGTCACGCGTTCTTTTTTATTAATACGTGCCGAAACGGAGTTGTACTGAGTCATATCACTCATAGTCCTTCTCCAGTTGATCCAAAATCGCTTGTTGTAGCGCCGCGCACTCTCCATCGAGAACTCGTGGCGGCTTGGAGTCTGGAACGACCAAGTGCTGAGCTTGCGCAGGCGTGCCTTGCAACACATAGAGTTGGTGAGCTAATCGCACCGCTTCTTGTGGGTCGTGGGTAATCAGAACAACCGTCTTATCTTTCAGTAATTCGGCAGACAAGGTTTGCAACTTATGACGAGTAACCGCGTCCAGTGCAGAGAAAGGCTCATCCATCAGAACTAGAGGCTTGTCTTGCATCAGAGTGCGAGCAAGGGCAACGCGCTGTCTCATGCCGCCAGAGAGCTGAGCAGGCTTAGCATCAGCGTAATCGGCGAGTCCTACTTGGTTTAGTAAAGTCAGTGCGCGTTGTTTATTTTGCTCTGGTGATTGGTCTTGAGAAAATCGAGAACTGAGGCAGACGTTGTCTAACACATTTAACCACGGTAACAACAAGTCTTGTTGTGCCATGTAAGCGATTCGTTCGTGTAGGGCGATGCCATCCGTGGTGGTTAATTCACCATGCCATTCGACTTTGTCGTCTAACAACCCCGCTAGATAACGAAGGATCGTCGTTTTTCCGCAACCACTGCGGCCAAGTAACACCGTCCATTGATTAGCAGGGATAGTCATACTCAACCCTGCTAATGTTGGTGTTTGGCTGTCTTTGTATTGCAGACTTGCTTCGTTAAGCTGAATGCCGAGTGCATTAGCGCACATGCGTGTGACCTGCAAAAAAATGGTTCACAGGACCATGACCTTTACCTACATCCAATTCGTCAGCGTGCGCGATAGCTTGGCTGATGTACTGCTTACCAAGGTGCACCGCTTTGTGCAGATTGTTGCCTTGACCAAGGTAAGACGCGATAGCAGAAGACAGCGTGCAGCCTGTGCCATGGGTGTTTTTGGTTGGAAAGCGTTTAGCGCTGATTAACTCGGCGCTGTCTTGCATGATCAGCAGATCGTTGCTGTTTTCGTCTTTTTCCAGATGACCGCCTTTTAACAGCACCGCTTTTGCCCCTAATGCGCGCAAGTCAGCAATCATATCGTTCATTTCAGATTCTGATTGAGGAACTGGTTTACCTGTCAATGCAGCACCTTCAGGTAGGTTAGGGGTAATGATGTCTGCGAGCGGAATCAATTCTTCTTTTAAAGTGCTGATTGCCGACTGTTCCAGTAATAGATCGCCGCTGGTGGCCACCATAACAGGGTCAATCACGAGGTGTTTTGGCTGGTATTGTTTAATTTTGTCTGCAACGACTTTGATGATATTGGAATCGGCCAGCATGCCCACTTTAACTGCAACGATGTTGAGGTCGGTAAATACCGCATCAAGTTGGCTCTCTACATGGTCGAGAGGGATTGGGAAAATCGCAGAAACGCCTTGGGTATTTTGCGAAGTAATCGCCGTGATTACCGAGCAAGCAAAACTGCCGGTTGCGGACATCGCTTTTATGTCGGCTTGAATGCCTGCGCCGCCACCGCTATCAGAACCTGCAATCGTTAACACAATCGGTGTGTCTGTTGAAGTTGCTGCTTGTGGCTGTGTTGATGGTTTTTCTTGGCTTGACTGCTGCGCCATGGTCGCTCCTATTACAAGACGTACAGGAACTGACTTGGCCAAGCAAGGGAAGATCGGTGATCGGATCCATTGGGCTAGCTGTACTGGTAGAGACTCAAGGCAAGCTAGTGGCAAAGTGATGATAGTTCCCTACGTCAGTGCTAACTGAATCAGGTTCAACGGGTCTCGAATTTCGATCTCAGCCGATGCATTCACTGCATGGGCCCCCCGACTATTTCGTCAAGATAATAGCAGTTCACTCAGTTACGGTGCACGTGTTTTTTATGGCTAGAGAGAGTCATCATTTAAATATGAGAACTGGATTCTCTTCGTAATTAGAGCCCCAGCGTTGTTAACTGCGCTCACTCGCCCAATCACATAGGCTAACTATGCTCATGGGACTCTTTCGCTTGTTGCCTAGCTGGAACCCTTATTATTTTGTGAATCCAACAGCAATGTGGTGGCAGAATTTAGTGTAAATAACGTGCTGCATTGAAACTGGCAGTTCAAGACACTATCTAATAGTGAGATGTCGACATAATACGTAACGATTCGTTCTTTGGTTTAGCAAGGATTAGCATAAAACAAGGTTAAAAAAGTGTTAATATTTAACGCGTTGCCAATATGCTTTTGAGTCATCCAATTTAGGTTGTGACTGTTATACACAAAGTCTAACTCAAAGGTGGGGAAGGCTAGGACGATCAACGAGCAAGGAGATTTCATGCTTAATTCTGTAACAGCGAAAGCGGTGATCGATCATGCCCTCTTTTTAGGGGCTGATTTTGCTGAGCTATTCGTTGAACACCATCAAACCAACACTGTCCAGATCGCATCTGGTGAGGTGGACAAGGTAAACTCGGGTATCGATTTTGGTATCGGTATTCGTCTCTTCTTCGGTCATAAAGTGCTTTACGGTTACACCAACAGCACCGATGAAGCCGAGCTTAAACGCGTAACCTCACTGCTTGCAGCAAAAGACAAGCGTGAGCAAATCGCCTCAGCAGGTTCTCTCAATCTGAACCGCTACCCAATTCAACATGGTTGTCGTATGCCACTTGGCAAAGACGCTAACCTAGATTCTAAAATTGCTTTCTTATTGCAAGTTGACCAAGCCGCACGCGCAGAGAGTGAACATATCAGCCAGTTCATCGGCAGCGTGCTTCAGCGCGAACAGCAAGTGTCTATCTTCAACTCAGAAGGTCTACACGTTGACGATACTCGCCACTACATCCGAGTTGCTGGTAATACCGTCGCTCAAAAAGGTAATGAGCAGTCTTCAGGTATGGAAGGTCCTGGCGCTCTTGCGGGTTGGGAATTCAGTGAACAGCTTGATGCCAAAGAGCTAGGTCAAACTATCGCGCAGCAAGCGTTGGTTAAACTTGGTGCGGATGCTTGTCCATCGGGTGAAATGCCGGTGGTGATTGGTAACGGCTTTGGTGGTGTTATCTTCCATGAAGCATGTGGTCACTTACTAGAAACCACTTCAGTTGCGAAGAAAGCATCAGTCTTCCACGACAAGATGGGCGAAATGGTTGCTCACACCGCAGTGAATGCAGTCGATGATGGCACCATGACCAACGAATGGGGCTCGATTCATGTTGATGATGAAGGCATGAAGACTCAGCGCACCCAATTGATCAAAGACGGTAAGCTTACCAGCTTCATGGTCGATAAAATGGGGGGCATGAAGACAGGTTACGAACCTACGGGGTCTGGTCGTCGTCAAAACTACAAGTTCGCACCAACCTCGCGTATGCGTAACACCTTTATCGAAGAAGGCGAGCATTCACTTGATGACATGCTGACAGGCATCGAGCGTGGTATCTATGCGAAGAAGATGGGCGGCGGCTCGGTTCAACCGGGTACGGGAGAGTTCAACTTTGCCGTTCGTGAAGCTTACCTCATTGAAAATGGTAAAATCACCAAACCTCTGAAAACTGCAACGCTGATCAGCACGGGTCCAAAAGTGCTGAAAGAAATCAGCATGGTCGGCAAAGACATGGCGCTTGCGCCGGGCATGTGTGGTTCCGTGAGTGGTTCAGTGCCAACAACAGTCGGTCAGCCAACGCTGAAAGTAGATAACATTCTGGTAGGAGGCGGTAACTAATGAGCCAAGAACAACAACTTCTTAATGCGGTTGATTACGTCCTATCAGAAGCAAAACGCCAAGGTGCAGAAGCGGACGTCATTGTAAACCGCAACAGCAGCTTTTCTTTGAAAGCGAACCAAGGAAAGCTGGATGAGTACAAAGTAAGCTCAAGCCAAGTTCTGGGTGTTCGTGTTGTGAAAGATGCGCGTGTTGCAACAAGCTATTCTGAGTCGTTAGAGCAACCAAGCTTAGATTTGATGCTGACCAACGCACTGCAAAGCGCTCGCTTTTCCAAGCAAGATGAACATCAGACGATTAGTTGCGTGAACAGCCAAATTGCGACTGATGTTGCTGAGATTTCACAAGAAGATACGACTTCTGTTGATGAAAAAATTGAACTGTCTCTCGCACTTGAGCAAGGCGTAGTCGCTCTACCTCACGCTTCTAGCGCACCTTACAATGGTTACAGCGATGGCGAAACACAACTAATCATTGCCAATACTCAAGGCACATTGTGTCAACACTTCGAGCGCTCGTTCACTTGTTACGCGTATACCTTGTTTGAAAAAGACGGCAAACAGTCAATGGCGGGGAGAATGTCACTTGGTCGCCGTTTTGATGAGTTGAATCCAGCTTACTGTATAGAAGGCGGTTACAACCTTGCTCGAGATCTTCTTGAAGGTGCACCGGTTGCGACGGGTAACTACCCTGCTATCTTCCATATCAATGCGCTAGCAAGTTTATTCGGTGCTTTCGGCAGTGCTTTCTCTGGCGTAAGTGCGATGAAAGGCATTACGCCACTGGGTGATAAGCTTGGTCAACGTGTTGCGAGTGATTTAATTACCTTTACTGATACGGCTTACATGCCAAATGGTATGGCAATCGCAAGTTTTGATAGTGAAGGCTTTGCTACTCAAGACAATGTGATGATTGCTAATGGTGAGTTGAAAACCTTGCTACACAACAGCCAGACCGCAAGTTACTTGGGTGCAGTCTCGACAGCAAGTGCCGCTCGCGGTGCAAAATCGAGCCTAGAAGTATCAGCGAATCACAAAGTGATTGCGACAGGCAACAGTAGTGCGTCAGAAGTAAAAGCGGGTGAGTACCTAGAGTTAGTCGAACTGCAGGGTGTTCACTCTGGCGCGGATGCGGTGAGTGGCGATTTCTCGTTTGGTGCGAGTGGCTTCTTGTGCCGTGATGGTGAGCGCATTCAACCAGTGCGTGGTATCACTGTAGCGGGTAACTTCTACAAGATGCTGCAAGAAGTTGAGGCTGTGGGTGATGCTCAGTTAATTAACGATAGCCGCACTTTCTTCTCGCCAGACGTTCGTTTTGCTCGTTTGAGCATTGGCGGTAAATAACTCCGGCATTCCTATAGAAACAAAAAGAGGACTCAATGGAGTCCTCTTTCTTTGTAACTCGTGAGAATTAAAATTCGCGAATGTCTAACTCATTGTGGATCAATACCACACACTGAGAAGCGAACAGCATCTTAGGACCTAAGCTGATCTTCTCTGTGCCAAGGCGCTTTAAGCTGTTAAAAGACTTCTTCGGCATCGGAATATGGTCAGTTAGCAAGAAACATGGGTTTCCACCGATTTCTGCATCACGAACAAATTCGCCTTTTTTATCCAACATATATAGTTGGTGATCTTCTGCCAGTTCTTGCACTAGGCGTTCAAAGCTGACTGTACGAACGGTGATACCGGGTTCGACTTCACGAAGCTGCTCTTTACCCATACCAACCGAAGCGTCTAAAGCGCGAGCCACCGCTGCAATCAAAGTTGACTCATGGAAGCCGCCAATGTTGGTTATGTCGTTGGAGCGAATGGTAATGGTACGTGAGAAATCTTTTGTGCTTTCTAAAACCAAGTGCACAACCACATCTTCGCGGTGCGATTGAGCAACGAACATAGTGTTCATCATGGTATGAGCAAGAATCTCTGTATGCGCTTCATTACCAACACCTTCTAACAATGCTTTGCTGGTGGTTGGCGCCGCGCGAGCTCGTAAAACAAAAGAGCGCATGAATTTAGCCTCTATATAGGAAGAGTGAATGCGCGAAAGTATATACCCAAGCAGGGAAGGGATGCGAGTTTAATAGCAAATGTGAACTTACTTACAAAGCTTCGATTGTCGTAAGGAGTGTGCTGGTTAGAATAGAGGCAACCTGTTAGGAGCGGTATATGGAAATCAAAAAAATAAACAAACAAGTCTATAGAAAGAAGGTCAACCTAGTGATTGGTGGCTTTGTTGCCTTGCTTGCGATCTCTTCTCTTGCTTTTAGTACTTTATTAATTATCTTGTTCGGTAATACAGATGTAGTACCTGAACAATCGACGGGGAACTTTCATTGGAACTTAATTGGTGTTGTGCTCGCCTTAGCCACTTCACTGTCTTTGTTGAACCAATTCAAAACACGCCCTTATATGGAAGAAGTGTTGTATGTCTGGAAACTCAAGCAACTGCACAACAAGATCTTTCGCAAACTGAAAAGCATTAAAGCCGCTTCTGTTGAGCACGATGTAAAAGCACTGACGATACTTAAGTTCTACTATACGACTCAAAGTCAGGTGTTTGAGTTAGACAACAACACATTAACGATGAGCAGTGTAAATAAAGAATTAGAGGCAATTGAACAAATAGAAGCGGCGCAATCACTGGATCTGGATATCGCTAGCTTTGAAGAGTCTTGGATAGACACATATTGATTGCCTATTTGCTACTTGAAGTTAACAACTAAGTGCTAAAAATAAGCGTTTGAGTGAGATTTCATCACTCAACGCTTTTTTTTAAGTTTTTTTCTAAAAAAGGGTTGCCAAGAAAAATCATCTCCCTATAATGCGCCTCCGTTGTCAGGGCAAAGCGGAAACGCAAAAGCGGTTGGCAATGAGGCGAAAGAAAAAGCTTCTAAAAATTAATTTAAAAAAGTGTTTGACACTAAGAATTAATTCCTTAGAATACGCCTCCGCTTCGATAGCAAAGCTTACGAAGCAAGCTCTTTAACAATATAGACCTATCAATCTGTGTGGGCACTCGTTGATGATAATCCAATTAGAAATTTCTCTTAATAAAGAGCGGTTTCAAATTAGGTTTCAATGAAACGAAGTGACCATTCGAATTGGGGAGCAGCCTTGAGCTGTTTTATTTCACTTTTAAAAGTGAAAACCAATAAGAGCACAGTCAATTCAAACATTACTTATGTAATGTTCAGTATTCATTGAGCCGAACAAAATCTTAAATTGAAGAGTT
>NZ_JAKRGG010000037.1:0-52475 GCF_022347645.1 Vibrio sp. MMH1-50 | reverse complement strand
GATTCTTGATTTAGAATGACTAGATCTTTAAATCGCCGCCGCGTCTACAAACCAAGTCATTCTCGCTGAACCTAGCATCTCGAGGTTACTTGGGTATAACCACAATGAATCAAAATTGAATAAAAATAAATCAGAGGGAAATAAAGTAGGAATTTAGGAAGGAATTGTAGGCACAAAAAAAGGCAGCTCGTGAGCTACCTTTTTCGCAAGTCAGCAAATTAAATTATGCTTTCTTAAGATCTTTAGCTGGGTAAGTTAGCGTTTTTTCGCCAGCTTTAACGTGCGCGTAAAAACCGCCGCTGCTTAGACCTGTAACAACCATTTCGCCTAGCTCGATACCTTTAGTAGCTACTACTACGTCACCGATTGAAAACATATTTAATACCTTGTGTATGTAGATTATGACCTTAAGTCGTTGGCGGTATTTAATCTGAAATCGCACCCTTAAACTAATCAGGTTTTTTGTCGTTATGATTAACTTTTATTATTACCAAAGTCCTTATATTTAAAGGGATTGTAAGGGTATGACGAAGATCGCTTTTACCGTCTTAAACTCAGAGAAGTAAAGGGGAGATTTCCCCCTAATGAGCTAAGATGGAGGAATCATAATTACCTTTGATTATGCTTTTGCTCTCTGGAGATAAACGATGAAAAATGGTCTCACTATTCGTGCTTTAGAACGTTCAGACCTGCGCTTTATTCACGACCTCAACAACAACCGCAATATTATGACGTATTGGTTTGAAGAGCCGTACGAATCCCATGATGAATTAGAGGAACTTTACCGCAAGCACATTCACGATGATGCTGAGCGCCGCTTTGTCGTAGAAGATGAACATGGTGTATTAATTGGTCTGGTAGAGTTAATAGAGATTAATTACATTCACCGTAGTGCAGAATTTCAAATCATCATCGCACCAGACCATCAAGGACGTGGCTACGCGGAAGAGGTAATCAATCGAGCTTTGGATTATTCGTTCTCGATTCTTAACCTGCACAAAATCTATCTTTTGGTTGCTTTAGACAACGAAAAAGCCGTTCACCTATATCAAAAGTGCGGCTTTATTGAAGAGGGGCATTTGGTGCAAGAGTTCTTTATCAACGGCAGCTACCGTGACGTAAAACGCATGTACATTCTACAAGAACAATACCGCGAAAAACTCGAGAATAATCAATAACAATAAAACAACGGTAAGCGAACACCTGCTTACCGTTGTTTTAAACTGATTTATTGGTTTTTCCAGTTGTAACCGACACTTAGGAAATACAACGCTGGGTCATCAAAGTTCGCAACGGGAATGCCCGCCAATTTGATTTCAGATGAATCAATTAGCATTGCTTCAAATGCTACAGATACCGAGCTTGCTTCATCAATCTTGTAATCAAAACCAGTACCTAAACGATAAGATTTACCAGCAGGAATCGTAAGGTCACCGTTTGACTGATCTGCGTACATACTCGTATCAAACGCAAAACCCGCATTCCATGTCACCTTACTGTTGATCTTGTATTGGGATCCAATCGCGACTTGATAAGTATCTTGTGTTTCCACTCCCATCAAGGTGTCGTACGCGCTCCAATCTTGCCAATTCAAGTTACCCATAAGGGCAAGTTTGTCGTTTAGCTCATGATAAGCACTAAATACTACCTGTTGAGGTAACACTGCGCTGGTTGTCAGGTCTTTATCTGCGAAGTCGAATTCTGCTTCACTAGAATAAGATAAACCTAAACGTGTGCCCGAGTTCAGCTCATAAAGCGCGCCAACACGGCCATTCACTTGGACATCGGTATCTTCAATACCGCCGGCTAGCGAAGTTCCGTCCACTTTTACATCCATATCAAGAATCCCGTAGTGAATGCCAAGCGCAGCACCCACAGACCACTGTTCGTTGATACGGTAAGAAGCAGAAGGCTGAACCGTTACGGCTTGAGTGATGGCATTAGGAATATCGATACGGTTAAAAAGCTGGTCATATTCCAATCCCAGACCATAATTCCCATACATACCAATGCCTAAAGTCCACTTGTCGTTTACCTGTTGGCTATAGAAGGCTGAGCCAAGAGGCACGTAACCTATGATATTACCGGCATCTCCACCATCGATGGTGTCTAGCGTTGCATCACCATACAAGCTAATCAGATGACCAGAGAAAGATTGACCCGCTACATTGGATAAACCTGCGGGGTTAGCCGCCATTACTGAGGCATCATGCGCTCGCGCTGCCATACCAGCAGAGGCTAAACCAATATCTGTGGTAGAAGTCTCGTACAAGTACAAGCCTCCAGCCTGAGCTGCTGCACATGAAAGGAGGGACCCCACAACAACGAATTTGGTAAGATTTTTCATATTATATTTATTCCACTTAAGCTAACGATACCCAAGTGACTTCAAGGTAGTGCGCTCCCGAAGGATGAGGTTACTTGGGTGTACATACGTCATCCAATCCCCTTCAAAGAACAGGTAAGTAAACAAACTTTGGATAAGTAAGGACGGACTATTCAACGTTGTATAAAACTAAGTGGAAGCATAATAGGAAGTTCTATCACCTATGGTTATATGCGTTATAACCTTATTTTTATTTGGCTGAGAGAAACAAAAAAACGCAGCCAGAAGACTGCATTTTAATCCCAATGTGAATGAGCTTAAGCCCTTTGTTTATTTCGCCCTTTCACTTACAGCTTTTCAACACCCATATTGAACAACGTAAAGCTGTAAACATCGGCGGTTTTCTCGATAACCTTACTAGTCGGTGTGCCTGCACCGTGACCTGCATTGGTTTCGATTCGAATCAAAGTTGGGTTTGTACCCGCTTGTTTCGACTGTAGCTCAGCCGCAAATTTGTAAGAGTGCGCAGGCACCACTCGGTCATCGTGGTCACCCGTTGTCACCATGGTTGCCGGGTATTTAACGCCGGCTTTTACGTTATGAACTGGCGAGTATCCTTTGAGGTAATCAAACATCTCTTTACTTTGCTCTGCTGTACCGTAGTCATAAGCCCAGCCAGCTCCTGCTGTAAAGGTGTGGTAGCGAAGCATATCCAATACACCCACTGCTGGCAGTGCCACTTTGAACAGCTCTGGGCGTTGCGTCATCACCGCACCAACAAGTAAGCCGCCATTAGATCCACCGTTAATCGCGAGTTTGTCTGACGAGGTGTAGTCTTGGTCAATAAGGAACTCCGCTCCGGCAATAAAGTCATCAAATGAGTTCTGCTTCTCTAACTTGGTGCCGGCATTGTGCCACTCTTTACCGTACTCGCCACCGCCCCGAATGTTCGCGACAGCGTAGATACCACCCATTTCTAACCATGCTGCTCGGCTTGGACTAAAGTAAGGCTTTAGACTGATGTTAAAACCACCGTAACCATACAAGATTGTTGGTGCGCTGCCGTCCATCGGCGTGCCTTTCTTGTAAGTGATGATCATTGGAATCTTAGTACCGTCTTTCGATTTGTAGAACACCTGACGAGATTCAAATTGTGCCGGATCGAATGGCGCGTTCGATTTGTGGTAAACCTCGCTGTCACCGTCTTTGATGTCTAAACGATAGGTCGTGCTTGGTGTCTTGTAATTGGTGAAAGAGTAGTAGACTTCAGCGTCTTCTTTCTTACCCCAAAAGCCGTAAGCACTGCCGATGTCTGGCAGCTTGATTTCACGAATGAACTTGCCGTCCATGTCGTATTGTTTGACCATAGAAAGGGCATCAACAATGTAGCTTGCGAATAGATAACCGCCCGCGGTTGATGGGCTAAGCACGTTGTCAGTTTCAGGGATTAAATCTTTCCAATTCTTCGGCTCAGGGTTGCTCGCATCCACCGTCACCACTCGTTTATTTGGTGCATCTAAGTTGGTGACCAAATACAGCTTGGTGCCTTTGCTATCAATCACCCAAGTATCAGAATTGGTGTCATCCAAAATGGTTTGCAGCGGACTGTCTGGCTTGGTCAAATCTTTGAAGAACAGCTTATTGCCAGACGTTGAAGTACTTGCCGAAATAAACAGGTAACGTTGGTCGTCCGAAGTGTAACCACGAACGTATCGGTGCTTCTCTTCCTCTGTACCGCCGAAGATAAGCTTATCCTCACTCTGCTTAGTGCCTAGCTCGTGATAGTAAAGCTTGTGTTGGTCGGTTTTTGCCGAAAGCTCGCTGCCTTCTGGCTTGTCGTAACTTGAGTAGTAGAAACCTTTGTTCCCCAGCCAGTTTACGCCGCTGAACTTAATATCCACTAGCGTCTCACCGACAGGCTTTTTGGTTTCGGCATCAAGCACAATCACTTTGCGCCAGTCGCTACCGCCTTCTGAAATGCTGTAAGCGACTAAAGAACCATCTTTGGTGAAGCTCACGTTCGCCAACGAGGTCGTGCCATCTTCGCTAAAGGTATTAGGATCGAGAAAAACCTCAGGCTTGCCATCATCAAGTTGGCGGTAAAGCACGTCTTGGTTTTGCAAACCGTCGTTCTTGTAGAAATAGGTGTATTTACCTTCTTTGAATGGACGCCCTAACTTCTCGTAATCCATCAACTGAGTTAAGCGTTCTTCAATCTGGTGACGATAAGGAATTTGCGCCAAGTAATCGAACGTGACTTGGTTCTGCGCTTTGACCCAATCAGCCGTTTCTTTACTGCGGTCGTCCTCTAACCAGCGATATGGGTCACTGACTTTGGTACCAAAATACTCGTCCACTACATCGACTTTCTTTGTCGTTGGGTACTTCACCGCCATTTTGTGTACGTGTTCAACCAACTCCTTTGTTGAGTCTTCGGCATAAGCACTCGGCAATATGCCCGTCATCGCAAACGCGGTCACCAGTGCTAAGGTTTTCTTTTTCATAGACTTCCTTTTCTGTTTTTGTTTTATGTAATGCACCAAGCATCTTACCTATATTAGAGAAATGATTCTAATCGTCTGAATAAAGCTGTGAATCCACGGAGACAAAGTGACTCACTTTGCCTCCGTGAGATAGACAAACCTCGGTTTATAGACCGACTTGCATTAACTCAGTTCAATGCTTCGAGACACACCCGACTCCGCGGCAAAATCTTGGTCGTGACTGATAAGAATAAAGCCGCCTCGATACGCGCTTAGTGCCTGAGCAAGCATGATTTTCGAGTCCAAGTCGAGGTGATTATCTGGCTCATCCAAGAGCAACAAAGGCTGCGTTGGTTGATGACTGACAATCAGCATCGCAAGCTTCATTTTCTCGCCGCCACTCAATACACTGCCCAAACGAAATACACTGTCTCGGCGAAAACCAATGCCTGCGAGTAATGTTCTGGCATCGCTCTCTTTCATCCCCTCACAATGTTGCATCAGGTTTTCCAACATGGAGAGTTCAGGCTGTATCGCACCAAAGTGTTGGTCGAGATAATAAAGCGGCGTATTGATTTGTAGCTCACCACTTTGCAGTGAGAACTCCCCCAAGAGGGTTTTCAGTAAGGTCGATTTACCGCATCCGTTTTTGCCCAATAAATGCAATTTATCATCCGCATGAACTTGCGCAGTGATGGGTTGAGCCGACCCAAATGGCAACATGCCTTCTAAAAGCGACACAACTTTTCGTGAACGGTTTTGACTGTCTGCCAAATACAGTTTTTGCCCTTTGATTTGCTCTTTACGCACTCGCAAACTTTGCTCTTTCTCTTGCAGATGCGCTTGGCGAAGTTGCTCGTTTTTATTACGACTGGCAGCTCGGGCTGTAGCTTTGTTTTTCATTGCATCCAGTAAGATTTTCGGCTGACTGCCATCCTTTCTTAGCTTATTACCTTGAGCCGCTCGTTGCTCTGCTTTCTCCCGATTGCGCTGAGCTTGTTCTTCTAATTGCTTTTTTTGTTTATCGACACTGGCTAACTGGCGTTCCACCGCTTGTAGTTCGGTGCGCTTTTGCTCGGCATACACGTCGTAATTACCACCAAACACTTGCAAGCCTAGTCCGGACAGTTCCCAGATTTCCTCCATCTCGCGAAGTAATTCTCTGTCATGACTGATGAGCAGAATCGCGCCTGAGAAACTGCGCATCGAATGAATCAACCACTGCTTGGCATGTGTATCAAGATGGTTCGACGGTTCATCAAGGATCAGCAATTCCACTTCGCTGTCGAACAACTGCCACAGTTGCAAACGTGCTAACTGTCCGCCACTCAATTGCGAGCAAGGGAAGTCTGGCTGTGATGGCAAACCCATGGTTTCTAACTGCTTAGCAAGTTGGATAGGCAAATCCCATTGTTCGCCCACCACCTCAAACAAATGCTCAGAGCAATCGCCCATTTCGATCTGCTTGAGCGCGCTTAGCACTTTGTCCTTTGCTAAAAACTGGGCAATCGAAAGATCGCCCCCCAACAAGTGAGATGGTTGCTGGCGATACACCGCAAAGGACCTTGGTAAGGTTACTGTACCGCTGGTTGAGGTTTGCTCACCGCTGAGTATCGATGCAAACACCGATTTTCCGACACCGTTGCGTCCAACTAACCCAACACGACGTTTAGTCATTGAACATGAGATTTGCTGAAACAGCGTTTCGCCATTACCAAATTGATAACTGATATTGTAAGCCTGTAAGACTGGCATAATTTGCCTCCTGTATGACAGGGACAACAGCCGTAGCTTGAGATAAATCTAGAGATGAGATCGATGCAAATACACGCGCCCATAGAAGCGCTTCAAACAGAAAAATGGTAACTGCAAAGAAATATCGGAAAGTGAGCTACGCCTACTAACCCTGTAAATCCAAAAAATAAAATGAGAGTTGGATGACAGGTTTAGTTGTTCATGTTGGCGTAATCTCCTAAAGAAGTGATGGGCAAAGTCTAAAGGTTTTCTTGTATAAAAAGCAAGCGACTTCTGTCACAAGCCGCTTTCAGACCGAGAGCTCGTTTGGGTGCCCTAGCTTACAAGGGCACAAACCTAGGACTATGCTTCAAAGTAAATCGCAGGTTTGATATCAACCAAAGGCGTGCCATCTAAGCAGTCCAACCCACGCACTTTAATTACTCCCTCGTCGATAGACTCAATCGGTATTACCGCCGCGCCAATAGGGTTTGGTCTGTGCGGAGAACGTAACGCAAATGTGCCCTTCTTTCCTTGCATCATTTCAGGTTGGCGGTTCGCACCAGAAAGCCAATACAGAACCAGTATTTTCTGTCCAACTTCAAGTCCTACAAGCCCTTGGTAATACTGAGATTTAAGTTGAATTTCACACACAGGTCCATCTTGTGGCTGAATGTTATTTGGGCACTGAGAAACCTCAGTATATGGCGTACGAATTTGCCCAATAAACTCAAGTTGTGGGGTTTGAATTGTGTTCATATCAACCTCTATTTTTGTTCTGACTTCATCGCTGAAAAAGCGTAAATGGTAATAGTGACCAAGATGATTGAACCACCAAGAATGCTTACCATTGCAGGAATTTCATCAAAGAAGAGTAATGCCCAAAGTGGTGCTAGCACGGTTTCAATCATCAGAATCATGCCAACTTCAGGTGCAGTGATGTAACGAGTCGCAACTTGTGAAAGCACACGCCCAAACGGCGCAGTAAACAGCCCCATCAAGCCCATAATCAGCCAAGTGTTCGCGCTGTAAGTTGAAGGCGTTGCCCAAAACAGCATTGCCATCGCTAAGAACAGCCCACCAAAACCAACGCTTGCCATGCGGCTTACGTGCTGATGCTTACGCAATTGCACCTGGTTGAGCGACAAACACACCACAGCAAACACTGCTAAGCCATCGCCAATCCAGTTTCCCGATTTAAAAGAACCAGAGACCACAATCGCAATACCTACCATCACAGCAACAATCGCAATCCACGTCGAACGCTGGGTCACTTCACCCAAAAACCACCAGCTAAACAATGCAGCCAAAGCTGGTGCTGCACTCAGAATCACAAAGGTATTGGCAACCGTGGTGAGCTTAATACTCATCACCAAACCAGCAGCACTGCCGAGCATCAATAAGCCAGACAACAATACATGCCAGCCGCTCTCTTTCACCGCTCGAACCAGACCGCGCTCATCGCGAAGTTGGATAAATATTGGCATCGAAATTGCGGTAAACAAGCCAAATAGAAATGCGGTATCCACACCACTCACGCCCGAGAAGCGAATAAAAATTGGGTCTAGGCTCATCAGCAGTGCACCAACCAAGGTAATCATCACCCCGGCAAAGCGAGCCCCTTTGGCGTTTAGATTGTTCATAAATGCCGTTGTCATCGTCTTTCTCCTCAAGAAATAAATCATACTTGCCAGTATGATTTTCTAATTTCAGAGTTGTGTCAACAAAAATCATACCGTATAGTATGATTGTCAAATCAAGAGAATCTGAGCATGAGCAAGATCGAGCAAAACCGAGAGAAGAAACGCCGAGCTATTTTGGAAGCCGCGAAAGAGAACTTTTTGTCCGAGGGATATGTATTAGCGAACATGGATAAAATCTCTGCCCAAGCAGGTATGACAAAGCAAACCGTGTATCGCTACTTCCCATCTAAAGCAGCGCTATTTGAAGCAACATTGCGCCAGATAGGTGAAAACATGGATGGTGGTTTCGTTACTCACCTACAAAAGGATGATCTGCGAGTAGCGCTGAACTCATTTGGTGAACACTTTGTTTCTTTCCACCTTTCTGATGAGCACTTGGCGACCTTCCGCTTGTTGATTGCAGAAAGCGCCAAAGCGCCTGAGATCACGAGGATCTTCCGCGAAGTCGGTCCGGACGATACCGATGCTAAACTCACTCAGTTCTTCCAAGATCGTTTCGATATTAAGGAACCAGAAACACAGATTCGCCTCTGGACAGGTATGCTACTGTCGATCCGCTCTAGCGTTTTAATGGGAATGGAAAAGCCAACGCAAGCTGAGATTAAGGAGCACGTGCAAGAAGTGACTGAGTTTTTGTTGGCAGCGATCGAGCATCAGAAGTGAACTAAAATCCATCGCTCGCCGTAATAGCCAAAGAGTGAAAACACTAATGGGAAACGGCTATGAATCTTTTGATTGAATCGGTTGAGGGTGGTATCTACCTCGCTTACAACGTAGAAAACCAAACAAGATCGTTGATCTTGAACGAGCACAAGAGCCCACTCACGTTCGCCAGCCTCTGTGAGGCAAGAGACCACTTTCGAGGAGAAGGATACTCCTCAGCCAAACTGGTCCACCTCAACGCATCCGATGAGATGTGTGGGGAAAGAATACGCTGTGACATGCCATTAGAGATTGAATTGAACTGGTATTAACACCAGCTCTTAGCTATCAGACCTGAGCTTTGCCTACAGCGATTTGGCGCTTCCTCACTATCAAGACCATGGTTGCCAACAGTGACATCATATACACTATTGCCAGCGCAGTTGTGCCATCCACATTCAACGCGCTCGCTATAGCGACGAGGACTGCACCTCCCATCATTCTCAAAAAGCCATCAATGGAAGAAGCTAAACCAGCACAATACTGAAATGGTTCCAACGCCATCGAAGTTGCTGCGCCAGCCAACAAGCTAAATCCGCCGCTCGCCATTCCTGCCATCAGGAAAAATCCACCAACTTCACCTTCGGACATTAATACCAAGCCTATTCCTGCCATTGCAACCATGATCGTGCCGGTTAATACCGTATCAATACGTCCCAACCTGTTCATCACTTTAGGTGCAATCACACTAAATAGAATTTGAGAACCGCCAATCAAGCCAAACATCATAGAGAACTCGACTTGGCTTAAACCTCCTTGCTGCATTGCCACTACTGGAGCGACAGAGACATAAGTTAAAAGCCCGCCAAAACTCAGCAGGTTAGCCAATGCAAACACCTGGAAGTTCTTATTACTTAGAATGTCTTTGATATTGCAACGCAATGCCACCGTGTTCTCGATATCAACCGACACCTTAACTGGCTTTGGGCTGTCAAATCCGACGGTCGCTAACACCATAAGTAACAGTGCCAACCCTGCCATCATATAGAAGCCACCAGCCCATCCCCAAGCCATGGCTAAACCACTACCAATCAATGGCGCGATGGTTGGAATCGCACTAGTAACACCGCCGATGTAGCTCAACAGCCTTCCAGCATCATTTCCTTGGTAATTGTCTCGTACCCACGCCATAGCAGTGATCATGGTAAAGGAAGCCCCAATGCCCTGCATTCCTCTCGCGATATATAGTACTTCCATATTCGGTGACAATGACGCAAGAATACTGCCCATCGCGTAAACCAACGTACCAAGCACAGCCGAAAACCGACGACCAAATCGGTCTGAGATTGGTCCAGCTAATAACTGGCTCACCCCCAGAGCAAGAATATAGATAGAGATGGTTTGGCGCATATCACCATCGCTAGCACCAAACACATCCATCATCTGAGGAATGGACGGCAAGTACACGTCAATAGCAAGAGGTCCAAGTGGTACTAAAGCGAAAACAACAATCAGTGGCAAAAGCCTATTACCTGCCTTCTCCATGCCCCTACCTCACCGTGCCATCAGCATAAACTGGAGCAAAGAGTGCCACTTGAGTTCGCTGTGAAATGATCTCTAAATAATCGCGCATTATCTGAGGTATCGAAAGCTCACCGATCATGGTTAGATTTCTCAGCTCCGAAAACAGCGCGATGTCATCAATCGTCAGATCTCGTGTTGTGTTTACAACAGACATCATATCAACCTCAGGCACCATCTTGAGCAGTGCGCCCTCAAGTTGAGGTAAGCAATCTTCGGTCTTGCTCAGCAACTCAGCTAAAGAAGCACCTAAATACTCTTCTCTAGAGTGAACAAATAATGCCATTGCCGACTCCGTGCTGAGTTCAGGGAGCCCAAGCAATGGCATGCGCGGATAACACAGCTTGGCAGTATATGGCTTCAAATCATCCAACATATCCTGAACGATGGTCGATAGTGTATAGCGACTAAAATAAGGCTCGACGTTAAGGGAACTAGGAAGTTGGTCCAAAAAAGCAAAAATATCGAGACTCTCCGTCATAAGCTCTGTTTGCTTTTCCGCAGCAGAAGTGAGCTGCAAAATAGGAACGGTAAACTTTTCTAGTTTCGCTGCGACGGATGGTTCGAGCTCTCCCAATGGGAATGTTGTGACCTTAACATCCAGATTCTTCAACCCAATTAATGCTTTAACTCGCGTACAGTAAGGACAGCTATCAAACGTATGTAATGTCATCATTTTCCTGTCCCTCCTAGTTACCATGCCAGATGGAATAAGCCATACGCTCTACATGAGCAGGAAGGTTTTGTTCATAGCCTACCCAATGTTCGAACTCTGGTAGCTTCACTGAATGCTTGAGTTCTTCTGGAGTCTTACCAGCTTGCAAACCACTCCAAACGGCATCAAACAACGCTTTGTTAAATTGATAATCTTCTTCAAATGCTTCGGCTGATGAGACAGGCATGTGACCACTAATGACAGTGTCAAATGCTAATTCATTCCGCGCACGTTCAAAGGTATTCACAATGCTGACGTAGTTATGCGTATTCAAACGGTGTGGTTCATTAACCATACCCGGCAAATGCCAATCAACGGCGAGTAGGACTTTGTCTTTCGGCATATGAATGATGCTCATGCAATCCCCATCATTAGGACCGTAGTAATGCAAATCGACTTGTTTGCCACCTAAACTCACGCTCATGGTGTCATCATATGTTTGATCTGGTTGAACAACGCGGTTCTCTAAGTCTCGACTTAAAAGCTCAACACACTTTTCTTGAGAGATGAACTCTGCTCCCTGCTCTTTAAAGATCTGACCGCCGCGAGAGTGGTCAAAATGGTCGTGTGAATAAATCACCTTTTTGACTGGTTGCTTGGTTAGCTTGCTAATTTCTTGCATCATTTGCTTGGATCGCGCTTCACCGGACGGGTCCGTCACAATCACCCCTTCAGGCGTTATAACAACTAAGCTGTTATAGAAATACTGCGAGTATTGATAAACACCATCTTTCAACTCAATCATCACTGGTTTGGTTGGGTCAAATTGCACCGCTTCAGCCGCTACCGTTGAGCTCATCAAAAGCCCGCCAATCATAGCTTGGTAAATCATCTTCATAGGACACACCTTTTGTCTTACTTGTGTTTGGTGTTGTTAAAGATAATTTGTATACTTTAATGAAACAATTGAGTAAAAAGTAACTTCATAACATACCAAAAGTATCGAATGGACAAATACAAAAACATGCAACTGCTCTGCACCGTGGTAGAGAAAGGCAGTTTCGCAAAAGCAGCAAAAGCATTAGGTGTCACACCCGCGATTGTCGGGCGACATATTGCAGCCATGGAAGGCGAGTTAGGGTTTGTAATTCTTAATCGCACAACTCGGAGCATGCAACTGACCCCAGGAGGCAGAGCCTATTACGAGGGGTCACGTGCGATTCTCGAAAACATAGAGCAGTTAGAAGACTCTTTAACTAGCGCCCACCAACTGAATCCAACCGGATTAATCAGACTTTCAGCCCCAGATGCAATGGGACCTTTTCTGATGAAAGCGATTAAGGCGTTTCGCCAAACCTATCAGCACATCCGCTTTGATTTGGTGTTGTCCAATAGCCACGTAAACCTGATTGAAGAAGAGATTGACCTAACTATCCGTCTCTCATATGACTTACAGGATTCTTCCTATATTGCAACGAAACTAGGCAGTTCTAGCTTTGGATTGTACGCAGCACCAAGCTATATCCTTGAACACGGGCAGCCAAATCACTACAAAGAGTTAGAGCAGCATGATTGCTTACACATGGGGCGCTCGCGTTACGGTGATAACTGGGTGCTGCAGGTAGAAGGTAAGAGCATCACCTATCGCCAACCATGGGCGGCAGTCATTTCCGATACCCATACTCTAATCGCCGCCATGGTAGATGGCATGGGAATCTCTATGATGCCGAGTTTGTTTGTGCACAAAGAACTAAAACAAAATACTCTTGTTGAAATCAAAGGCGTTGCTGAATTCCCGCTGGTTAATATTTATGGAATGTATCCTACACGTAAGCATGTGCCCTACCGTTTATCTTTGTTCTTAAATCACTTAAAAGCATGGTTTCCAAAACATTTGCAACAAGCGTAATTTGCCAAAACTTTGAGCGATTTCGGGATCTTATCAACACATTTTTTGTTAAAGGCGTACTATGCTATTGGTAGTGTATTCCACAAGAGGGCGTGGTTATGAAATACAAACATATCCTAGTCGCACTGGAACTGTCTGATGAGAGTACTGTGTTGATTGACCGAGCGGTATCTATGGCGAGTTATCTCGGTGCCGAGATTTCTTTTATTCATATCGATGGTACTCATGGCGAAATTTATCGTGAGCTTGTCGATATTAAAGCAAACCCAGACCAAAGACCGTTGAATGAACATTCAATGGAGTGCTTGAAGTCCTTTAGCGATTACATGGAGCAACCATTGAAGCACTTCTTCGTAGGCACTGGTGATTTAGCGGACAAACTGGAAGTGACTATCAAAGAACAAGAAGTTGATCTGCTGATTTGTGGTCACCATCAAGACTTCTGGAGCAAGATCATTTCTTACTCAAGACATCTGATCAACAAGTCTCCGGTTGATATTCTAGTTGTACCAATTCACGAATAGCGTGAATGAACCATCCCAAAAGCCGCCACGATGGGCGGCTTTTTTGAGTTTCTTGTTGGCTCAATTAAGGCTCTATTTCACCAATCGAATACAGCACCAACTCTTGTGGGTTATTCCCTTCCCCTAACGAGTGAATGTCTTCCCCTTCTTGTTTGAGCTCGTTAATCAGTTTGAGCGCTTTATCTTGCTTCACACCAATAATGGTCGGCATTTCAGAGGCAGAGACACCAAAACGCGTTGCAATAAGCAAGTTTTTCACTTTGGTTTTATCCGATTCAAACATGACATGACCTCTTTAATTTCAATTATCTAAGCATAGCGAATCGCGATGAGAAAGCACCATGCCAACTTGAATAGGTAACGGATTTTCCTAAGGGCTAGACAAACAAGGAAAGTAAAAGCTTAGTTACTGAAAACGCGGTCAAAATAACTGAGTGGCGCCACCTTGGTATTGGCTCTTCGTTGCCACTTGCTGCGGTTCGCCACCAGCCACTTTTGTTCTGAGTTGGCTAAAATCGCTTGGCTCACTCTGGCTTCTCGCAACTCATGTTCCATCGCAAAAGCATGAGTATCACCTTTAGTGCTACCAAGATTGATCTGCGCGGAATGAAGTTCGGCGATTTCGGTTACACCTGCGCAACCGATAATGCCAATATCTGCGGAAAACTGAGCGAAAAAGTGCTCCGCCGCACCATCTACTACATCGCGGTCATTGGTACGAATACGCCCACCCGGAATCCAAGTTTCAATGTTCTCAAAATGAGAAAGAATGTGCGCCGCTTCGAAGTTATTCGTCACCACGCGAAGCTCACTGTGGTGGACTAAACGCTCTGCAATCAATGCGATGGTAGTACCGATACCCAAAAACAAAGTCGCGCCGTTCGGGATGGCTTTGACCACTTCATCTGCAATGATCTGCTTTTCTTGTTGATTGGTAACTTGGCGAGAAGCATAGCTGCGATTACTCAAGGTAGCAGGCAATCCGACACCACCATGATGGCGTCGGGTCAGTCCTAATTGGCAAAGCTGATTAATGTCACGTCGAATGGTTTGCGTCGTGACTTCGAAGCGCTGAGCAAGTTCTTCTATCGCACAATATTCTTGCTGATGAACCAGTTCAATGATGCTTTGCTGACGGACGTTGAGGTTATTCATTCAATGCTGCTTCTCGTCTGACTACAGTCGCTTCAACTTTATAACTCTGTGGTGTGTCTGTGATCATCATGTCCACACCCCACAACCAATGCGCTTCAACTAATTGAGGGAAGTTCGGTGTATAACAAAATAGTTGGTAGCCAAACTGCTTGATTTGCTTAGCCTGCGATTCGGTCAGGAAACGGTAATCACAATGCACGCTGTAAGCATCAATGTGTTGTAGCACGATAGCAAAATCATCAGGAATCTCTTGCCACAACTGTCCTCTTCTCACTTCTGGCAGATAGTTTCTCATCGTCACCAAAGCTTCCGTATTAAAGCTAGAAAACAGAATCATGTCCGTATCCACATCCAAGCGCTCAATTACCTGTGCCACCTTTTCACACAACAAATCAATTTCATCGCCTGAGTAGATCTTCAATTCAATATTGAGCTTCACGCCAGCCTTTGCGGTGAGTTCAAGCGTCTCTTCTAAGCTCGGGATATGCTCGCCAGCGAAGTCATCACCGAACCATAAGCCAGCATCAAGTAACCTTAGCTCGTGCCAAGTCAGCTCTTTCACTTTACCGCGACCATTTGTGCAGCGGTTTACGGTTTTGTCATGGATAACCACAGGGATGTTGTCTGCGCAGAGTTGAACGTCAATTTCAATCCATTCACAGCCAAACTCAATAGCGCGTTGCATTGCCGATAAGGTGTTTTCTGGAGCCAAACTGGATAAGCCACGGTGTGCCGTTATTGTCATTTTTTATTCCGTCTTTTTCATTTGTTTTCAAATGAACTATCTCAGCCCTCAATGACGGTTTAATTACAAAATCGTGACGAAAATAATGCTCAAATAAGTTCATTTTTCTGTAACTAGAACGTCATTTGGCTCATTTAATGTTCATTTGAATTTTTTGAAGCGGATTCATTATCAAAATGAAAACCTGCAAGGGATCAACCTGTTCAAATCATCTATGAAAAGGAATCATTATGGCTATTAAACACCTCGCCGGACTTGCAATTGCAGCGGCATTCATCAGCACGCAAGCACAAGCAAAAACAGAGGTTGAGTGGTGGCACGCAATGGGCGGTGCACTAGGTAAAAAGGTCAACGAGATTGCCGCAGACTTTAACGCCAGCCAATCAGAATACGAGATCAAGCCAGTTTACAAAGGCAGCTATGCGGAAACCATGACCAGTGCAATCGCCGCATTCAGAGCGAAAGAGCAACCAGCTATCGTGCAAGTGTTCGAAGTGGGCACGGCGACCATGATGGGGGCAGATAAAGCGATTTATCCCGTTTATCAATTGATGAAAGACACCAAAGAGTCGTTTAATCCAGATGATTATCTTGCGGCAGTAACGGGTTACTACACCACCAATGAAGGCAACATGCTTTCACTGCCATTCAACAGCTCCACACCTGTGCTTTATTACAACAAAGACATGTTTAAGAAGGCAGGCGTAGCAAATCCACCTAAGACGTGGAAAGAGATGGAAGAAGTGTCTCGTAAACTACTGGCGTCTGGTGCGAAATGTGGTTTCAGCACAACCTGGCAATCATGGACTCAAATCGAAAACTTTGGTGCGCGTAACAACGTTCCTGTTGCCAATAACAACAACGGCTTTGCTGGCTTAGACACAAAATTCAAGTTCAATGACTCAGCGTTCGTACATCATATCGAACAGATGGGTAAATGGTCGAAAGAAGGCATCTTTAAGTACGGTGGTCGTCAGTCTGATGGCATGCCACTGTTTTACACCCAAGAGTGTGCAATGACCATGGGCTCTTCCGCAGGTCTGGCGGGCATCAAAGAGAACATGAAAGGCATTGATATCGGCGTAGCACAATTACCATACGATTCAGAGCTAGTATCTAAGCCACAAAACACCATTATCGGAGGAGCCTCTCTTTGGGTGCTTCGTGGTCACTCAAGCGAAGAATACAAAGGCGTGGCGAAGTTTTTCTCTTACCTTTCAAGCCCTGAAGTTCAAGCAGATTGGCATCAATTCACTGGTTACTTACCAATCACTAAAGCGGCTTATGAGCTAACGAAAGAGCAAGGCTTCTACACTAAGAACCCAGGCACCGACACAGCCGTTCTGCAAATGACATCGACAAAGCCAACGGAAAACTCGAAAGGCATTCGCTTTGGTAACTTCCTGCAAACTCGCGACATCATCAACGAAGAGCTGGAAGCGGTTTGGGCAGGAAAAGCAACAGCACAAGCAGCACTAAATAATGCGGTTCGTCGTGGTGACGAGCAGCTACGTCGCTTTGAGCGCACACAGAAATAACGAACCTTAATAACGAACAATGATGCACCGAGTCTTATTCAAGTAGGTACTCAGAGATGCACTCTCCCCGCCCATCATGGGTGGGGAATTCGTTTACACACCTTGCCTGTTTTATTTTGGTATTTGTATGTCCTCACCTGTTGTTTTTAAACACAAATGGCTTCCGGTTGCGCTGATTGCGCCTCAGTTGGTGATCACCTTGGTGTTCTTCATCTGGCCGGCAGGACAAGCCATTTTCCAATCTTCACAACTTGAAGATGCTTTCGGTATGAGCCGTGAGTTTGTGGGTTTAGAGAACTTTGAAACGCTCTTCCATGATCCACTTTACCTAGATTCGTTAATGACCACGCTGCAATTTAGCATCAGTGTTGCGGTGCTTGCTCTGGTCAGTGCGCTGATCCTTTCCGCTTTTGCCGAGCAAATCATCCGTGGCGCGACCATGTATCGCACTTTCTTGATTTGGCCTTATGCGGTGGCTCCGGTTGTCGCAGGTTCACTATGGCTATTTCTATTCGATCCAACCATCGGTGTGATGACCGAACTGTTGAATCTGTTTGGCGTAGACTGGAATCCAACGCTCAATGGCACCCATGCTATGTGGATGGTGATCATCACCTCGACATGGAAGCAAATCAGCTACAACTTTCTGTTCTTCCTTGCGGCGCTTCAATCAGTACCCAAGTCTCTGCACGAAGCCGCGGCCATTGACGGCAGTGGTCCAATCAAACGCTTTATCACCATTAGCTTCCCGCTGATTTCACCAACCAGTTTCTTTTTGTTGGTCGTGAACTTCGTTTACGCGTTCTTCGATACCTTCGCCATCATCCATGCGATGACACAAGGCGGTCCGAGTAACAGCACTTCCACCTTGGTTTATAAAGTCTATAACGATGGTTTTATTGGTCTGGACTTAGGCTCATCAGCAGCGCAATCCGTCATCCTGATGATCTTGGTGGCTTCCCTAACCGTGATTCAATTTAAGTATGTTGAGAAGAAGGTGGCGTACTAATGGTAGAAAGAAGACCGTTTTTTAATCTGTTTTGTCATGTCATTTTAATTCTTGGCATTATTTCGATTGCGCTTCCCGTTTGGATTGCGATCGTAGCAACCACACATGAGAACAGCGCGTTCGCTACTGGTACACCGTTGTGGTTTGGCGATTTGGGCTTCAGCGTTTTCACTGACTTGTTGAGTAACGACACCCAATACAACAACAATACATTGCCGATTGGTAGCATGTTGCTGAACTCATTCATCATGGCAATGTGCATTACCATCGGCAAGTTAAGCATTTCCATCCTGTCCGCGTATGCAGTGGTGTTCTTCCGTTTTCCGGGACGAATGCTGGCGTTCTGGATGATCTTCTTCACACTTATGTTACCAGTAGAAGTGCGCATCATGCCGACATTTGAGGTGATTACGAACCTCAACATGCTGAACTCATTTTACGGCTTAACCATTCCATTGATCGCCAGTGCAACGGCTACTTTCTTGTTCCGTCAGTTCTTCTTAACGGTACCAAATGAGTTGGTGGAAGCAGCGCGAATTGATGGCGCAGGACCAATCAAGTTCTTCTTCGATATCTTGTTGCCTCTATCTCGCACCAACATCGCCGCACTGTTCGTCATCACCTTCATTTACGGCTGGAACCAATATTTGTGGCCGCTTTTGATCACCACAGACGTGCAGTACTACACCATCGTGATGGGCATTAAGCAGATGCTTGGAGTGGTTGATGGCGTGATCGAATGGAACAAAATTATGGCCACCACCATTATCGCCATGTTGCCACCCGTGATTGTGGTAATTGCAATGCAAAAAGCCTTTGTTAAAGGTCTGGTAGATTCGGAGAAATAAATGTCCACATTAACTCTTTCTAATATCGCTAAATGTTATCCGAACGGCTATCAGGCGATCCAAAAACTTAATCTCAATATCTGCGACGGCGAAATGGTCGTGTTGGTTGGCCCGAGTGGCTGCGGTAAATCCACCTTACTTCGTATGGTTGCAGGGCTAGAGGAAATCAGCTCAGGAGAGCTTAAGATCAACACCACAACCGTCAACGATCTCGAACCTGGCGAGCGAGACATTGCCATGGTATTCCAGAACTACGCCTTGTACCCACACATGACGGTGTACAACAACATGGCTTACGGTCTGCGCAACCGCAGAACACCGAAAGCGGAAATCGAACGATTGGTTCACGAAGCGGCAAAGATGCTGGAGTTGGATCACCTACTCGACCGCAAACCAGGGCAGCTTTCTGGAGGACAACGTCAACGTGTGGCGATGGGGCGCGCAATTGTACGTGAACCAAAGGTGTTTCTGTTTGACGAGCCACTGTCCAATCTAGACGCCAAACTGCGTGTTCAAATGCGTTTGGAAATCAAGAAGCTTCAGCGTCGCCTCGGGACGACATCGGTTTACGTTACCCACGACCAAGTTGAAGCAATGACGCTGGCGGACAAACTTGTTGTTTTGAACAAAGGTAATGTCGAACAAGTTGGCACACCGCTAGAGATATACGACAACCCTGCATCTTTGTTCGTCGCGACCTTTATTGGTTCACCATCCATGAACATCTTAGATGGCAATGTTAGCGTTGACGGCATCACTATCGGTGACGCGCTGCTTCCTGTCTCCACAACAAACTTGGCTCTTGGCGAAATAAAGCTAGGACTTCGTCCAGAGCATTTACAAATCAGCCAAGATAACCCATGGTTGCAAGTAGAAGTCGAATTGATTGAATCGCTCGGTGCCGATCTGTTGCTTTACTGCCACACAGAAGGTGGTGACTCACAAAAGCTTGTTGTTCGTGTAGAGGGACATACGCCAATTCAAATTGGCGACAAGCTTGGTCTAGACATAAAGCCAAAACATGTTCATCTATTTGATGCCAACACAGAAAAGCGTATCGAGAGTACACTGGCTTCCGCGGTATCACTACAAGGCATCAGTGACGAAACACAAGCAATCAACCCTAGAGTAAACAAGCAAGGAGTGGTGAATGCCTAACCCGTTATCAGAGCTCAGGTTAAAGAGCCTGAAACAGATCGAATGGCTGCTAACCGACGTGGATGACACGTTGACTTGGCAAGGCAAGCTGCCACCTGAAACACTCATTGCGATAGCCGAGCTAGAGCGTGTGGGCGTAAAAGTGGTCGCAGTAACAGGCGCATGTGCCGGTTGGTGTGACCAAATGGCAAAGATGTGGTCACTGCATGGGGTGATTGGTGAAAATGGCGCGTTTTGGATGAGAAAAGACGCGGCAGGATTCCACACCACCTTTGCTCGCCCAGCCGAAGCAATGCGCAAAGAACAACGCGCATTACAAGAAAGTATTACCGGCATTTTGGCAGGCTATCCCAATGTCGAGTTCAGCCAAGATCAGAGTTTTCGCTACTGTGACGTTGCGGTGAACATAGCGCAAGATAGAACGCCTGTTTCCCCTTCCACGACAATGGAAATTCTTAACCATATTATGAATTTGAATGTGGAGTCTAATCCCGTCAATGCAACATTGAGTTCGATTCACATCAATGCTTGGGTCGGTAGTCACAACAAGCGTACAAGTGGTGAAGCGTACATTAGGCAGTTCAATAACGGCGAATTACCGAGCTTAGAGCGCATCACGTATGTGGGAGATTCGCTCAATGATGAAGGCATGTTTGAGTGGTTGCCAATGACCTTTGGCGTGAACAACATTCGCCCTTTATTGGCGAAACTGAACCATCAACCTAACTATGTCACACAAGAGAACGGCGGCTACGGGTTTGCTCAATTGGCAAGCTTGATCATTCAAGCAAAAAGCCTGTAATTCAACAGCATGTCCATTCGCCCTTCCGCTTTTCTTAAGTCGGTGAATGGACATTATTTTTGTCTCTGATACATAAAATCTCTATTTATCATTCGCAATTATCGTTTTGTTATCTACCAAAAACGCTCAAAAAACTCTCGTTACTAATTTGCTCTCAATCCCTTGCTATATATGGCGTTTTTTCATTTCTTACTACTTACCATGCTCAGAACGAAGCAATCCGCAACAAAAATTGATTGTTGTCCTAACTAATTATTTTTGTTTGTCGCATTCAAAAGCAGCCCATATTATCCGCAGCACAAGGGATGACATTCCTTACGCTCTTTAACAATCAAATGCCGTACTTCTTCATCTGACAACTTTCCTACTGATGTAAAAATTCCCTTTTGATTCCCATTTTCAAATTTTTACAACCACTGCGCAGAGCATTTAAAGCTGTGTTCTGCATTACAGTCTATTCATGTAGGAAATCATCGTGGATAAATATCAAGCTGCATACGCTAAACGTCTAGAAAAACTGAAGGGCAATCGTTCGCCAAAAACTATTGCACGTATTTCGGCGTGGGATGCATTTTTTAACAAAGAATACGAGATGCAAGATCTAGAGTCTCAAATGGCAGACTCTGCTCGTCATCACTATGAGCAATCTGACGTTAAAAATGAAATCAGCTTTGGTTCATTCAAACGCGCATTCTATAAAGAGTCGATCGTGATTTATGACCTAACCGATGGCGCTTCAATTCAGAAAGTGTTCACACCGTTACTTGTGCTAACAACAGCATGGGTACTGTTCGTGTGTTTTACCCAGTAATTGAATAACCGAATTAAATAAGCAATAGATAAACTATTGGCAGAGTGTTTATTACCTTTGTTCAATACAAACAGTTGAGAGTTTAAGGATGAAAGGAAGAAACATTGCGGCATTTGCCATTGTGGTGGCAGCATTTGCGTTTGGTTATGGCTTTAAATCCTATCAAGAAGCGAATGGTGTCATTTACCCAACCTTTAAGAAGGAGTTTAATCTCTGATGCCTAAGATTACCCTTCTGCTACTCGCAACGACTGTCGGTATTGGCGTTACAGGTGCTGCATTCTGTGTTGGCATTACGTATGCGTTCACACAACTGCCAATCGAACAAATTCTATCGAGCTTATAAAAAAGTAGAGCATTTCGGTGCTCTACTTTTTTGCTGTTTGAGACTCAATATTTGAGTTGAGAAACGAAAAGCGCAATCAGAACTCTTTATTCATCTTCTGTAAGCAAGCAAACAAGATCGCTTGATGCTCAGGTTCGATATTGCGCGTTAAGTCTTGAACCAAATCTAAATGCAGCTGATTGTGATGACGGTGAATCTCTTCACCCGCTGGCGTAAGCTTTACTACGATAGCGCGACGATCTTCTGGATGCGGACAGCGCTCAATAAGCTCCGCTTTCACCAGTTTCTCAATTTGAACCGTTAACGTGCCTGTCGTAATCCCAAGCTTTTCCGCCAGTTCTTTCATACGCAACGCACCATGCCCACCCAGTACTTCAATCGTGTGGATTTGAGCTAGTGAGTAACCCGTGCCTTTTACTACAGATTGCTCCCAAGAAGACATTTTGTCATAGAACTCGGTAAGCGTTTGATTCAGCTTTTCTAATTCGCGCATCACTCAGTCGTTTGAACTTCCAAAGTTAGGTGGTGAATCTTATCAAATTTACTCAATAATTGCTTAAATTCATCCAGCGTTTTGTTGCTATGATTTTTAAGCGCGATAGCCGCAGAATAATGATGACCACTCACCTTCCAGATGTGTAAATCAACAATCTCGGCATAAGGAGTAAGTGTTTCAGTAATCTCATCTCGGTATGACTTGTTGATGCTCTCATCCAACAAGACTGGTGCGGTTTGTTTCATTAAACCCAAGGTCCACTTACCAATCACAACGGCACCAACAATTCCCATCATGGCATCTAACCAAACCCAGCCGTAAAACTTACCGACAATCAACGCGACAATCGCAAGTAGAGAGGTCAGCGTATCCGCTAACACGTGGAAGTACGCAGCAGTTAGGTTGTGGTCGTGATGATGTTCGTGCTCATGATCGTGAGAATGGTGATCATGATGGTCATGCCCATGATGATGGTGATCTTGCAGAAGCAGCATGCTCGCAAGGTTCACCACTAAACCAATCACCGCCACCATAATGGCTTCGTTAAACTGAATGCTTTCTGGGTTGAAGAGACGATGAATCGACTCGACCATCATCATCAATGCCACAATCCCCAACGCAATGGCACTGGTAAAACCACCGAGCACACTCACCTTACCCGTACCAAATGAGAAGCGGTCATTATGGGCATTTTGTTTCGCGTAGCGGTAAGCAAACAAGGTGATACAAAATGCCGCTGCGTGTGTACCCATATGCCAACCATCTGCGAGCAATGCCATTGAACCAAACATGGTCCCGGCAGCAATCTCCACCACCATGGTGGTCACGGTTAGGATCAATACGTAGAGCGTGCGTTTTTCACCCTTTTGGTTGTGAGAAACGAAATCATGTGAATGTTGCGATACAGCCATTGCGACACTTACCTTCCAATTTTAGTTTGATTACCAAATTATTTGATTTTAATTTAGTTTGACCATCAAACAATGTCAACCTAGGAAGGGAATTTGATCAAAGGGAAGTTTTAAAAAGAGTCTTACTCAGTATAAAAAACACAAACGAGCTAAAGCACTTAGGTTCACCAGAGAAGCCTAAGTGCTTTTGCAGAAAGTGATGTTTTTAAGTTGAGAGAGAACTAGCGCTCAGCTAATCGACGGGTATCTTCATCGATGATCGCTCGAAGCGCTTTGGTCAGATCATCAAAGTCCGTGTGCTTTTTGCCGTATTCCAGATTAAAGGCGTAATTGAAATCGGCAGGGTTATCACCTTGAGTGTGCTGCAGAATGGTTTCCAATTTATCCAACGCTTTGGTGAGTCGAGCTTCTGCGGTAGTAGCACTGTCGTATTCCAACCATAGCTCCAGCAGATCCTTTTGCAGAGAAGCGTCTAACGGAGCGATGAGTTGCTTCAAATCTGCCAGTTCTAGTGCGCTTTTACCCAGCCCATCGTGTTGCTCCAACGCCGAAATGTCACCGCTGACCGCTTCTGCCAAGTCATGAACAACACAGAGTTTTAGCACTTTCAAGCTATCCAAATGTGGATAATGTTCTGCTACCAGCATGGCAAGTAAGCATAATCGCCACGTGTGCTCAGCAGTACTTTCATGGCGACCAGAAGACGTCCATGCGGTGCGTAAGGTGCTTTTGAGCTGCTCAGCCTCGCGCAAAAAAGTAAGAATGCCAGGTAGCTTGTCGATCATATCAGTGCTCATGTTTCAATGTTTTCAAGAAGAGTAACGGATCGGGCTGAATCGGAAAAGCACAAACGACAGGGAGAAAACAGGAAGTGATTAGAAACATAGAAGAAGACTCAGACACTCATATTGAGAATGCCTGAGCCTATAGATCACGCCAATTCGCAAGAAAGCAGTTTGGCTTCAAAGTGCTCATCAATGCAGTCGGCAATCAGTTCAATTCGGCTTTCAGCACAGTCATCCAACTCCACTTCCTGTAGCCCATCTGGCGTTAGGTTGTAGCCATAAATGCCATCACCAGTAATAAACACCGCTTTCATGCGCTCCACTTCCAGCTCAACTAACAGAGGAATCAGCTTGCGGCGATCGAACACTTTCTCAGGTGAAAAGCGCCAACCGACACTCTGGAAACCTTCGCCTGAATTGGTCGCTTTGAGCATACCACTCTCAGGCATTGGCATGTCTGAAGCCAAAGGCTTGTCACTCGCATGATGGTGGTGATGCGGGGGATGTTCATGAATGGTGGTCTCACCTTCAAATTCAGCAAACGGAATCACCCCATGCTGAGCAAAAACCACTTTGGTATTTGGGCGCCCAACTTGCGCCACGTAAGCTTCTAGCTTATGGGTATCTCCCTCTTGATACAAATCGAGCTTGTTACCCACCACTGTATCGGCAATCGCAATTTGTTGGTTGAACGTGTCATGCTGTGTATAGCGCTCATCCGAAAGCTTACGCGCGTCGACCAAAGTGATGTTCTTTTGTAGCGAAAGCACTTGGCGATAATGATCTGTCGACAACACTTGCAGCACTTCTTTCGGGTGGCCAAGCCCAGTAGGCTCAATCAGCAGACGGTCTGGCTTTGCTTCATTAAGCAGTTGATTTAAGGCGATTTGCATTGGCAACCCCGCCGCGCAGCACATGCAGCCGCCGGGTACTTCGCGAATAAACACTTGTTGCTCTTCGCTTTGTTGCCCCTGAACCAAGCTACCATCAACGCCGATTTCACCAAACTCATTCACTAATACCGCCCAGCGCTCGTTCTCTGGCTTATTCGCCATTAAATTCAAAATCGCTGAGGTCTTTCCTACACCAAGAAACCCCGTAATCATGTTGGTAGGAACACCAAGTATGGGTTGGCTCTCAGAGCTCATTGGCAATTCTCCTGTAACCTTGCACCAGTTCGTGGTTTGCTGAAACCACAGACTCTGAAAACGCCGAGTACTCAGGTGGCACTTTCGAGATGCTATTCAAATCAAAGTCAGCACCAATATTCGTCATTGGCGGAACATGGAAATTCTCTGGCAAGTCTAGACCATCTACCACACAGTTATGGCGAATAACACAACCCTTCCCAATCACAGCATTAAACACCACCGAGTTAAAACCAATGAACACATCATCGCTAACTTCACACGGACCATGAATAATTGATCGGTGTGCAATGGAAGAGCGCTCACCAATGGTCACGGCAGCGCCTGCCTTTGAGTGAATGACCACGCCATCTTGAATGTTGGTATCACGCTTGATGACAATGGCTTCCATATCGCCTTGCTCGTTCACCTCATCAGCACGAATCACCGCGTAAGGACCAATAAAAACGTTATCTTCAATGATCACTTTGCCACAGATGATTGCCGTCGGATCGATGAAGGCTGTTTCCGACACTTCGGGCATGTGACCTGTGGGATTTCTTCTTAACATATTGAATTCTCTTTATTTGGTGCCGAAAAGACACTCAAGTTACGACAACTATACTTCTACAAATAAAGCCCGATGAAAGCGGATAAATGTAAGCTTTCGAAAATAAACTGAGCTTTCAAATAATCTAAGTTTTTGAAAAACGTGAGTCTTAGCGATCAAATACCAATCGCATAGCATGTGCTGCCTGCTCATTGACTTGTTGGTCGACATACACCAACCCACCGTTGACCCAAGTTTTCTTGATTTGTGAGGAGAACTGATGGCCAGCAAAAGGCGACCAACCACAGTGGTACAAGCTATTATCATTGGTGACTAAGGTCGGCATTTTTGTATCCACCAGCACCAAATCAGCGAAATACCCTTCACGGATAAAGCCACGTTGCTCAATACCGTAGCGGATGGCTGGGTTATGTGCCGTCTTTTGAACCACTTGCTCCATCGTCATATGTCCGCGAGCGACTTGATCAAATAAAGACAATAGTGCGTGCTGTACCAAAGGTAACCCCGCAGGCGCTTGTTCGTAAGGCACCTGTTTTTCTTCCCACGTGTGGGGGGCGTGGTCTGTCGCGATAATGTCAATTTGACCTGTATTAAGTGCTTTTAGAATAGCCTCACGGTCCTTTGGGTGTTTCACCGCTGGGTTACATTTGATTTGGTTACCACGCTCTGCGTAATCTTCATTGCTAAACCACAGGTGATGAACGCAAGCTTCAGCAGTAATGTTTTTGTTCTCGATAGGACCTGCATCAAACAGTGCTAACTCTTTTGCCGTTGTGATGTGCAGAACATGCAACTGACTGTTGTACTTCTTAGCCAGTTCTACCGCATAAGAAGAGGACGCATAACACGCTTCGTCATCACGCAGTATCGGATGATCTTCAATGGTGAATTCCGACTTCTCTTTGAGTAGTCGCTGTTTGTTTTGCGCAATCACAGGTCCACTTTCACAGTGCGTTACGATGAGCACCGGTGAATCACGGAAAATTTCCTCCAAGGCTTGAGGCGCTTCCACCAACAAATCCCCCGTCGAAGCCCCCATAAACACTTTCACGCCACAATGTCTCTTTGGATCAAGCTGTTTGATTTGCTCAAGGTTGTCTTCGGTCGCACCAAGGTAGAAAGAGTAGTTCGCGAGGGAGCTCTGCTCGGCAATGGAGAATTTGCTTTCTAACGCTTCGATGGTCGTCGTGGCAGGGTTTACGTTCGGCATTTCCATATAGCTTGTGATACCACCTGCAACCGCTGCACGGGATTCTGTTGCAATCGAACCTTTGTGCGTTAAACCCGGCTCACGAAAGTGTACTTGGTCGTCTATCATACCGGGGATTAGATGACACCCTTTAGCATCAATCACCGTGTCTTCCGGTTTTGAGGCGATATCGGTCGAGATAGCTTCAATTCGCTGATCGACAATTCTTAAATCGGTCTCGGTAATGGTTCCTTCGTTGACGACAAGGGCGTTTTTAATCAGTGTTGCAGGCATAGCGGTTCAGAACTCCTTGCTGATGATGCTAATAATGGGAAAGGATAAACGTCGTAAAGTGGCAGTGATGAAGACGACAATAAGTGGACACTCAAAGACACTTACTGGGATTTCGCACAGTCATCACAAACACAATTGATCTCTAGTTGAGGGCTGACAACGGTGAAGCCTTCTTCTTTTGCATGGGATTGCAGACCGTGAATCAAGCTTGGGTCGATGGCTTGCTCGCTAATTTTGTTGCATTTGGAGCAGATGAGAAATTGAGGAACGCCATGTTCGTGCTCACAGAGGATATGGGAGCAGACGATGTATTTATTAGAAACTTTAAGCTTGTGAGCCAAGTGCTCACCTTCAAGAAAATCCAAGATTCGATACACCGACATTGCCTGAATATTTTGTTCAAAATGGGCTTTGCAATAATCCACCAACTCATAAGCTGACAAGGCTCTATCGGCATGGACCAACGCTTTCAACACCAGTTTTCTCTTGGAAGTTAATTGCTTTCCTTGAGCTTTAAAGCTCACCTCTACATGCTTAATAATGGCGTCAATATCGCTCATTTTCACCTCACACAAGACACACGCTACCTTATAATAATTTTGATTATTGTTATGTTATAACATAAAAAATAGATTCATCAAGGTAAGGTCAAAGTGAACGCGACTTGGGTATACGCATTAGATCCGTTACTCTAATTAGTTCGTATCCAAATCAGAATAATCGAAACGGATGGCTAGGATGGAACATGTTGGTTCTCGAGCGTTGATTGTAGAAGGCGGCGCGATGCGTGGGGTGTTCTCCTGCGGCATACTCGATCACTTTATGGCACAAGATTTCTCCCCTTTTGACAGCTTTTGGGGTGTCTCGGCGGGCGCAAGTAACTTAGCGGCTTACCTTGCTAAAATGCCGGGCAGAAACCTCAAAATCTATCTCGACTACAGTTTACGAAAAGAATTTATCTCCCCCACTCAACTCGTACGCGGTGGCGATATGATGGATTTAGATTGGATGTGGGACGTCACGCTTAAAGAGTTGGGCATTGATCGAGCCGTACTTTCTGCCGATCCTCGACCATTCTTTTTAGGTGTCACACGACAAGACAACGGACAACCAGAATACCTAACACCCTCCGTAGAAATGTTGGCGGAAACCATGAAAGCCAGCAGCGCCTTACCAATCATGTACCGCAATGGTGTGCCATTAGATGGCGTAAGGTATGTGGATGGTGGTGTAGCGGATGCAATCCCTATTGCCGAAGCCATCAAACGCGGTGCAACCAAAATCATGGTGCTACGAAGCCGCCCTGCCAGCTATCGCAAATCCAAGCCTAAGTTTGAAAAGCTAACTTCACGTTTACTGAAAGATCATCCAGCGTTAATCGAGCCAATGCTCACGCGCCATATTCGTTACAACCAGAGTCTGGAACTGATAGAGAACCCGCCAGTTGGCGTTGAGATCATCCAAATCTGTCCACCAGAAGGCTTTAAGTTAAAGCGTTTAAGCCGCTCGCCAGAACCTTTACGTCAAGCTTATGAGCTGGGTGTGGAATGTGGTCCACAAGCCATTGAACGCTGGGAGCAAAGCTAAACAGAGCACAAAAAAGCTCACTGCCCTCGTGAAAGACAAAAAAAGCCACACCCAATTGGTGTGGCTGATGCAAATTCGATGGCAGTGGATATCGTCTTTGCTTGCGTATGAGCCCAATAAACGGACTCCAAATCACTTAGTGTTTTTCTCTCGAACTGTAATTCCAAGAGTTGGCGTCAAGACTTGGTGCCGAGCAACGGTATTGGGTGCCTTAATAAGTTTCAAATACACCAGAATTGTAGTCTTGAATCGCTTGTTCAATCTCGTCGATGCTGTTCATCACAAATGGACCATAATGCACAACAGGTTCATTAATTGGCTCGCCAATAAAGAGCAGTACTCCGCTAGCGTCATTGGCTTGCAGCTCTACCCACTCACCTTGCGAAAGCAGTGCCATCTCACCTTGCATGACCACGCGCTCGCCCACTTTAATACTTCCTTTATAAGCATAGGTCATCATATTGTGATGTTTCGGTGTCATTAATGTCATTGTCGCACCTGGATGCGATCGCCAATCAGCAACCGTCACCGGTACACCCGTTTTACTTAGCGGTCCTTTGACAACCTCATCGCCGATGCTTAACTCGCCAGAAATAACACGAACCAAACCATGGGACTCTGCGCGATGCTCGGTAATAGTTTCCGGTTGGAAGTCGTGATATTGCGCCGGAGACATCTTGTCTCGTGCAGGTTGGTTAATCCAAATTTGGAAACCGTGCAGCTCGCCGTCTTTCATGATTGGCATTTCACTGTGAATCACACCACGACCAGCAGCCATCCATTGCGCACCGCCAGAACGAAGCTCACCAATGTTTTCCATATGGTCACGATGTTGGAAATGACCGGTGAGCATATAAGTTAGTGTTTCAATGCCCCGATGTGGATGTGGAGGGAAACCACCCACATAATCTGCACGTTGGTCTGATTTAAGCTCATCGACCATCAAGAATGGTGAAAAGCTCGTGTTATTGAATCCGGCTACGCGACGAATTTTAACCCCATCACCATCTGCGGTTGCATGCGATGGAATGATCTGACGAATCTCTCTCACTGTGCTCATAATATTGCCTCCCTTATTGGTATGGACTCATTGTAGGAAGGGGGATGCCAAATCATGAGGGGATGAAATTGTTCTACTCCATCAGTTTTTTCGAACGAAAAGAATTTGAAAAATAAATGTAGCTATTTTTTAAACACCCTGTATAGTGGCGGCTGGCTCTAGAAAAGAGCTGTTAATGCTACATTTAGTTTAAGTTCCCTCTCAGTAACACCCTGAATCCTTGATTCAGACTCCTGCGTAAAACTTCCTCTTGATTGCACATTCAATAGCTTAAAAAAGATCCATCACAATTCGTATATTATTGTTTAATTTCAGAGGTTTTTATGTCTGGTAAAGTAACTGGTTCAGTAAAATGGTTTAACGAAACTAAAGGCTTTGGTTTCCTAACTCAAGACAACGGCGGTCAAGATGTATTCGTACACTTCAACGCAATCGTTGCTGACGGTTTCAAAACTTTGACTGAAGGTCAGAAAGTAAGCTTCAATGTAGAAGAAGGTAAAAAAGGTCCTCAAGCGACTGAAGTTACTCCTCTATAAGATAGCTTTTCTTGGTGCAGCATTTCCTCGCTGCACCAAACTCTCTCCCCCTTCAAAAAATTCCTCAAACTTAATATTTAGCAATTAAATTTTGCTTGGTTTTCTGCTGCCTAAAATATACCCAAGTAACCTCGAGATGCTAAGTTCAGCGAGAATGACTTGGTTTGTAGACGCGGCGGATACGATATCCATCGTTGGAACACTAGATCTATCGAACCCGATAGCCATCGTTGGTATTTCACTTACTTAAAATTAGGAAAAATTATGTCTAGAAGAACAGGTCGTCAAAGACACTGGTACCAATTATTGAATAAAGAAAAGATCACCAAAAAACAGGAGAATAAATGATAGAGATTGAATTCTGTTTAAAACAACCCGACATCTCTTGGAACGCCAAAATTCATCAACTCAATAGTGATATTTTAAGGCGCCATATATTGCCAAAACTCCAATCTGCTTGTTATCTCATTGATTTTAAATACTGTGAGAAAACCTACTCCGGAGACATTCTGTGTGACTCAGGTTCAAAGCTAGGAAGTTTTATTATTAAATAAATCAATTTTCGTGCATTAATGAATAATGCGGATATTTAGGAAGAATTTCCAAAGGAAAAATCATGGCAAAGAAAAGCAAGAAGCAAATTGAGCAAGAAAAGAAAGAGTCCGAACAAAACGCCGCAGCGATTAAACAACAAACGCGCCGCCGAATTGAGGACATCATGGAGCAAAGAGAATTTGATAAAATGTTCGAACTATAAATACATTCCATTTCCTTTTCTCTACTCTTCTCAATTTAAAATATCGACGTGCAAGGTATCGCCACCCCTCTTCTCAGTTCACAATGAGCAACGCACAATAAACTCGATATGACTCCCAATGTTTCTCGCATGGTGTGGTTCAGTATTAGCCACTGAATATTCGACGCTCAGCAAGGTGTGTGCTGACAACGAAGCCATCATGCGATGAATCACAGCCTCGATACAGATCTCCATCGCTCAACTAAACCAACACTTTTTTGCCTTTCCGTTCTCCACAAATAACAATTTCATCAACGACTCTAGCCAAGCTTCAATTTTTGCGTATAATCGCAACCGTTTGCTTCGTATAACCCCAATGATATGGTTTGGGGGTCTCTACCAGCTCCCGCAAAGTGCTGATTACGAAGAGTCGAGATCACTGTGGATCTTACTCTTTGTAATGGCGTTCGATTTTTCTCAATCTATACCTATCCTTAGAGTAATTGCATCCACAACAACCATAAGAAAAAGTGGGAGTTTATTATGAACGCATTTATTCAAGGTCTTCCAAAGGTAGAGTTACACTTACATATCGAAGGTTCGCTAGAGCCAGAACTGTTGTTTGAGCTTGCACAGCGCAACAACATCGACATCCCATACGAATCACCACAGGCACTGCGCAAAGCGTACGAATTCGAAGATTTACAGTCTTTCCTAGATATCTATTATCAAGGTGCTAACGCGCTGCGTACAGAACAAGATTTCTATGATTTGACTTGGGCATACTTAGAGCGCTGCAAAGCCGACAACGTCATCCATACTGAGATCTTCTTTGACCCACAGACCCACACCGACCGTGGCATTGAGTTTGAAACGGTCATCAACGGTATTCACCGAGCAATGCAAGATGGTAACGAGCAGCTAGGTATTACGTCTCAAATTATCGCATGCTTCTTGCGTCACCTATCGGAAGAAAGCGCCATTGAAACGCTGCAATCAATCATCAAACATCAAGACAAAATCATCGGTGTAGGTTTGGACTCTTCAGAACTCGGTCACCCGCCAGAGAAATTCAAACGCGCTTTCCAACAAGCAAAAGCAGCAGGCCTATTGACGGTAGCGCACGCGGGTGAAGAGGGTCCGGCGCAAAACATCATTGACTCTGTTGAGATACTTAGCGTTAGTCGTGTGGACCATGGCGTTCGCTGTGTTGAAGATGCTTCATTGGTAGATGCGCTTATCGAAAGTAAAATGCCACTAACGGTTTGTCCATTGTCGAATATTAAGCTGTGTGTGTTTGACCAAATGGAGCAGCACAACATAGTCGATTTGCTGCGTAAGGGGGTCGCGGTGACGATTAACTCGGATGACCCGGCGTACTTTGGCGGCTACATGACGGATAACTTTAAAGCGGTCAGCGATGCTCATCCAATGACGAAATCAGAACTGGCTCAGTTTACGGTTAATGCAATCAACGCCAGTTTCATTGATGAAGCGCTTAAAGCGAAATACCGTACTCAAGTCGCGAACTACTTGGCAAGCCACTAAATATTAGTGCTAGGTGACTAGGGTTTGCTGACTTTTCTAACAGATTTTCGCCGAGAAAGAACAACAAACCCTAGCTCTTTGTCACGACGCTACGCTTAAACTGGTTTTGACACAATTTCTTCCTGAATTCTTGGCGAGATAAAGCGCCTTATCAGCGCAGGCAACCAGTTCATCGAAGTTTTGCCCAACTTCTAACGTTGCAACACCCGCGCTAAATGTCATGCACGTCACGGGCGAAAAGTTCTCCTGTTTCATTTTCTCTTGTAAGTTGAGAGCGATTTGCTCGCCTTGCTCAATCGATGTATCTCTCAGTAGAATGACAAACTCTTCCCCGCCCCATCTTGCAATAAGATCTTGTTTTCTCAAATTGTTACTCAGGAAATCGGCTATATGCATTAGCACTTGGTCACCCACATCGTGCCCAAAGGTGTCATTCACCACTTTAAAATAGTCAAGATCAATAAGAATCAGAGAAGTAGAGTGAAAAGGTATCGTCTTATTGGTCAATTCTTGATGTACTTGGTTAATTAAAGCTCGTCGATTGAATAAGTTCGTCAATGGGTCATACATGGCTAACCAAGTTAACTTCTGATTATTTTCGTTGAGTAATTTCACAGACATCGCGAGGTCGTGATTGGCATCGTTCAGCTCGTTAGTTCTGCTCGCCACCACATCTTCCAAGTTTCGATTATGCTGTTGAATCTCTTCTATGGTGTTTTTAAATGCGTTAGACAATTGCCCAATTTCATCCAAAGAGTTTTGCCCAGCAAATTCGGTGTAGTGACTGCTGACCGAATTTTTAACGTCCTGCGTTAACTCCACAATCGGTAACGTCACAGAGTTGGTCAGATAGATGATAATCGGTAGAAAAACGATGATCACCACCGATAAGGTAATGGTGACGTCTTCTACTAGTGCTTTGATATCAAGGAATATGTCTGACTCTTCCGTTGTGACAAACAACGTCCAACCCGGCAGACTATCAATGGCAGAAAAGGTAACGATCTTGGATTCACCCACATTCTCATCATAATAATGTCCGTAGCCGATATCGTGCTGTCGTGTTTGCAAGGCAATATTCCCAAAGCCTTCAAAACCGATACTGTCAGAATCAAAGATATTTGCCGCTAGAATAAGCGTGTTATTCGGGTGGGAGACCACATTTCCGTAATTGTCGGCAATCCATGCATAACTACTGTTTCCAAGTTTGACTTTGGACAGTCTCTTACTCAAATAGTCAATAGAGATGGATACTCCAACAATACCACTCCACTCATTTTGTGAATTAAAAACAGGGACACCCAATGCAATCAACGGCTCTCCTGTCACCAAACCAATGTGCGGCTTAGTGACATGGTATTTTGCCTGTTGCCAGTTAACATCCTCAGTTATGTCTGCCAGCGTCACTTTGGTTCTGCGACCTTGGTAATCGACCAAGTTCCATTCATTGTCGACGAACAAGGTATTGACCACCGCGTGTTTCGACATGCTTTGCAGCCATTTCAGTTCTTCAATAATGAATGGAACATCACCATGCTGAACCCTTTGGTGCCCACTGATGGTTTGAAGTGAGGCGATGTTTCTTTGTAGCTCTTGGCTAATCACATCAGAATGAAGGTTTGAAACTTGAATCGAGTTTTTTAAGGCAACACTAAACACACGTTGTTGCTCTTTAAAATAAAGGGCACCAAACAAAATCAAAACAAAGCAAATCGTCATCAAGGTATAGATGACAATGAACTTAGTTCGAATGCTCGTGAAAAAAAACCGACTTCCCTGCACAAAAGCCCCAGTGATATTGAGGAATATATTTACAGTCTAGTGTCTCATTAAAGAACCATCCATACGGTATAGTGAAAATATTCACTTTAATCTAATGATTTTCGGTAAATTTCTCAGCGGCTAATAAACACTGCTCTCTCAACCACTGATGACTAGGATCATTTGTGCGAGAAGAATGCCAATACATGGCGACATCAATTGGATCTTTCATGAAGTCTGCTTTTAGCTCTTTGAGCTGATAGAGGTCGCAATACTGCTTCAGCAAGGTTTGTGGCATCAGAGCGAGATAATCACAACGCTGCACAACCGGCAATACTTCAATAATGCTACTCGCCTGCCATGCCACATCACGTTGACCTAAGAGTTTTTCATCCTTGATTCCTCGACCAATTAGGTAACCATTTTGTTGATTGAACTGAGACAAAGTGACGTGCTTTTCATTGAGGTACTCTTCGACACTGATCCTGTTGCCCGTTAAGCGAGGATGATCTTTGCGACACACCACGGTCAACTTATCAGACATCAATACTTTAGAACGTAAATGTGGATGCAGATTAGTGTGAGCCTCTATCACCAAGTCACACTGCTGGGTTCTCAGTAGGTTCGTCAAATCCATGGTGTATAACGGTTCAATGCGTGTGCTGGCTTTTGGCGCTCTCTCACTGATCAAAGCGGAAAGTTCAGGAAGAAGAGTAAAACCGAACACACTAAGGGAAGAGATCACAAAACGCTTATCGCACTCAGCAGGATCAAACCGAGTATGTTCTGGCAGCATATATGCGATGCTCTCTACTGCACTCGCTAATGTCGGGTAGATATCAACTGCAAACGCCGTTGGTGCAACGCCGTGGCTTTCACGAATGAATAACGCATCCCTAAACACCTCACGAAGCCTGACTACCGCTTGGCTGACCGCAGATTGACTCACACCCAGACGTTGCGCCGCTTTGGTGTAACTCTTCTCTTCCACAATCGCCACAAAGGTCGGGATAAGACTGTAATCTGAGTGCTTCATAGATTATGTGTTCTCTAATATTTTCATGCTGACATTAGCTTAACTTATATCATATATCACTCAACTTATGGCGTTTTTTCATACAATTCCGCGCATGTGATTACAAAAGACAAAACAATAATCACGCGCTCAACGTTTTACCCTCACACATTGACAAAAGGTATAACTATGAACGTCATAAAAGCCATAGGTCGTGTCATTTTTGCGATTTTTATGGTGCTATTAAAGTTCTCACTTTTCATGGCTCTAATGCTCGGTGGAGCTTACTTGCTTGCGCCTATGGGTACGATCAATTCGAAAGATATTGATATGAGCTTGTTTACCAATACCCCTAACGACACCATGATGGTGATCTTCAACTCCGAGTACTTCAGCGGTTATCTATTTTCCGTCACCATAGCGCTTGCCCTTTTTGTCATCTATTTGCTATGGCAGATCCACGAAGTTGCGGTACATCGAGCTCAAGAGAAGAAAAGTTCTCATATCCAATTGGTATTTGCGCTTTCTCTATGCGGTTTGTTCATCCATAAAGCGTGGTGGGTGCTGGCGTTAATCATTGCGTTCGCCAACTGGGAACACATCGGCAGCTCACTAAGCAACATCATTCGCAATAGTCGATTGGCTTCACAGCCACAAACAACGACCAAAACAGCAGGGGAATAATCCATGAAAGAGGTAATGATTCCGTACATTCTGATCATGTGGATTTTGGTCTCAACGGGTGCGATAAAATGGACGTTCAAAAGCGCATTTTGGATTATCTCTGGTGGTGCATTTATTCTGGTGGTATTAGGAATACTCTCACGCCTTTGGGCTCCAGTTGATTTGACCTACTCATCCACCGTAAAAGCACCTCATTCGGTTCTTTCTCCCCTATTTAGAGAACAGATTGACCACATCTATGTCGACCACAACCAAGAAGTGAAGAAAGGCGATGTGATCTATACGCTCGTCGACACCACCTCTTTGGCAGACGTAGAAAAAATTAAAGCAGGGATTGTTCAGCAAGAAGAAAATGTGGCGCAGTTGAAGCGCGACATCATTCGCGGCAAAACATCACCAGAGATCTTTAAAGGTCGAGACATCGAATACTACGAGTCTCAACTGCGCGTTGCAGAAGCCTCGTTAAAATCCCTGCATGCCGACCTGCAAAAGACCCAATTTGAGCAAAAGCGTAAGACAGTTCGAGCGCCTTATGATGGGCAAGTTGCGGTAGTGAATGTCGCGGATGGAAGCCGTGTCGGCAATATGCACATCTACGATACGTCACGTAAGTTCTTAGAAATGCGTATACCTGACCAAACCTACCGCTATGTTGAAAAAGGACAGTTTGCCGAATTTTACGTCGATGCTTACCCAGGCGAAGTATTCCGCGCTCGTGTACACAGCATTACGGCAGGCACTGGGGAATCCTCTGTCTCACCATTGCAAGGACCACAAAGCGTCCGTCAGCATGTCGGCGCAAATACCAGTAGCCATGGTCGTACCGTGATTCTGGAGATCTTCGAACCGGAAGGCAAAACCATCCCGATCGGAGCCACTGGTTCAGCATGGATTGCAGCGAATAAGCCACACAGTTTGTTCGGTTTCATTGATGTTATCGGCGCAGCAACCGTCCGACTTCATTCTTACAAGTCTTATCTAAACGCAATGTAAAAAATAAACAAACCGTCCACTGAGGCGGTTTGTTTTTATGATGCCAATTAAGACCTTACATTTCTTCCGTGGTTAGCCCGTGGTTTTAGCGCTAGACTGAGTGGGCTAAATAAAGCTACCCAAAAGGAAGAAAATCATGATTCAACAAGGTCAAGCACTGCCAGCGGCAACGCTAAGCGAACTGACTGCCGATGGTATGGTTAACCACCAAGTGACAGAACTGTTTGCGGATAAGAAAGTGGTTCTGTTTGCGGTTCCTGGAGCATTTACGCCAACGTGTTCAGAAGCGCACTTGCCAGGTTATGTCGTATTGGCTGACCAACTTAAAGCGAAAGGTGTGGACCTGATTGCTTGTGTTTCTGTTAACGATGCATTCGTGATGCAAGCTTGGGGTGAAGCGCAAAACGCGTCTGAGTTATTAATGCTTGGCGATGGCGACGCAAGCTTTACCAAAACACTGGGCCTAGAAATGGACACCGGCGGTTTTGGTGGCGTTCGTTCACAGCGTTACGCGATGATCATCGACAACGGTGTGGTCACCACATTAAACGTTGAAGAGCCAAAGACATTTGAAGCAAGCAAAGCGGAAACCATTCTCGCAGCGCTGTAAGCTCAACGCTAAGATCACAAAACGGAAGCCTCTGCGCTTCCGTTTTTTCTATCTGAACTCACTGATTTTACTAGCTCAGCGCCACACATTTAATGAAGATGAAGTTCGGGAATGTCGCCAAGCGTTGGTAATGTTCTTCTGAGATTTCACGAATCTTCTCATTCACCTTACCTTCTGAGATCGCCAACATCGCCATGCCAGCCCCACTGATCGCATCGGTAATGTCTTGCAAAGAGCGACGATAGAATGCCACAGGAACTGGCTCACCAACGGTGTTCCACATATCTTCTACAAGCTCTTTGTCGTAATAATTGCCTGAAGCAGAACACTCAAAATCCGCAAATGGATGATGAGTCGAAAATACGAACTGACCACCTGCTGTTAACACACGTTGGATATCATTAAACAAAGGGCGAAGATCTTCGATGTAATGAACCATGAGCGGACAAATAACAAGATCATATTGCGCATCTCGCTCTTCTGGTAAGCCTAACGCCAAGTTTTGCGCATAAGCTGTAACTGAATCACCCAACTTACCCTTAACGATATCAATCATCTCTTGCGCAGCATCAATACAAGTCACAGAGCTTGCGCCTCGCGCCAATAGAAGCTGTGCGTAAATACCCGAACCGCAGCCTAAATCCAGCACCCTTTTACCTGTAACATCACCGATAAGTTCAAAGGTATTTGGACGCTCAAAGTGCGCGTTGTACAGGTTATCTTGTGCTGCCACATCGTATTGCTTTGCGTAGGTGGTGTACATTTCTTGCTTCATGGTGACTCCAACAGAAAAAGTGGGATGCGAAGACTAAAAAATACCCGATAACAAGTAAAGTCAAAAGCGCGTTAGAAGCGTGATCTTGCGTGTACATTGGAGAAGATCGGTGACTGATGGTTCAATTGAGCCTTTCCAACCGATTGCAAAGGCTCGATGTGTAACAACAAAGTGTTTATTGGAATGACAAGAACAGCACTAGCGCATACGTACTACACTGGTTTCTTGCTTGCGTTGCATTTCAGCAAACGTCATGACGAAAGGAGAAGATTGCTTAACTCGACTTGGTAAAGAAGAGAGTGCACTGTAGGCATCTTGCTTGGTCTTGAAGTCACCCACCGTCACTGTGTACCAACGAGTGCCGCGGCTGTTTTTCCAGTTCACCCATACCGGATGTTTCGAGTCAATGTAACGAATGTACTCTTTGACATCTTTTTCTTTCTTCAATGCCAACACTTGCATGGTGTAATGGTTTGGGTTGAGGTAGCCGTAAGCATCTTGTGATGACATTACCCCCACACATTGCCCCGTTTCTATAGGTTGATGCTGAGGCATAACACAACCAGTAAGTGACATAGCCAAGGTCAAAGATAGAATCTTGCGCACGCGTAACTCCGTTTTTGTTCTGAATGGTTCTCTTTAAGAGTGCTCTACGCTGAGTAGGCGACCGCAACGACAGAAAAATGAAGCACAAAACAAAAACGGCAGATTGAACGCTTCAATCTGCCGATTCGTTTACAAGCAATGTTGCCAATCTTCTTTATCGTCCGTCAGGAAATACCACCTGATTCTTACCGTTTTGCTTCGCTTCATAGAGGCTTTTATCTGCGCGGCGGAAATATTCGTCGTTGTACGTGAAGGTATCAATCTGCCCACCATGACTTACTCCAACTGACGTAGTGATGTGCAAACTTCCCTCTTCGGTTTCGAACAACGCGTCATCAATGTGCTGACGAATTTCTTCGAGACGTTTCGCTAGGTCATCGGTTGCTCTTAATAGCATCAAGAACTCTTCACCGCCCCAACGAATCAACAACTCTTGGGCATGAACATGAAGCCTCAATCGTTCTGCAAAACCTTCCAAAACGCGGTCGCCTGCCTCATGTCCGTGAATATCGTTAACGTCTTTGAAGTTATCAATATCAAACAACACAACGCGATACTCTGTTTTTGCATCTAACTGTGCAGGGTGATCAATCTGATCATAGTAAAAGCGTCGGTTATGCAATTGAGTCAGTGGGTCAAGCAAAGAAAGCTGATGAAGCTCTTGGTTTTTTCGCTGCGTCGCTAAGACTTTAGACACCGTAAGCGCCAGTACGACAGCACAAACCGCTATCCAGATAATCGCAATCTGAAAGCGCAGCTTCTCTTGATCCAGCTCCGATTCCGCCAAACGTTTTTCTACTTCCAATACGTCTCTTTCACGCTGGATGTGCTCTGTCGCAAACGCCTGTTCTAAATCATACACTTTGCCGAGTAACTGCTTCTTACTGTTAGCAGAAAAATGCTTAAAGGAATTCAAAGCGTTCTCATACTCGCCAAGTTGTTCGAATATCTTTGCCTTCTGTTCTTCAACTCGAATCAGCCAACGTTGATGCTCTATCGAACGAAACGCAGCCGCACTCAATGCCGCACTTTGCATCGCCTTATCTAAGTCTCCGAGCGCCAATTGAGACTTCGACATAATCAAATAACACTGTCCATATTCAATTGGAAAGTCAGCAGCAGAAGGCAACATAACACACTGCTGCGTAGTTTCGAGCGCTTTAGTAAACTGCTTTTCCAGCAACAGCATGTCAGCTTTGCCTTTCAGCTGAATTAGATGATGGCGAAGGTTCGTTGAGGTTGCCTTGTAGAACTCTTGAGATTTCTCATAAGCAGCACGAGCAAGCTCAACGTTACCCTGTCGGTTATAAACATGCGCTTCGTTGAGATACAGAATCTGTAGCCCTCGCGCTTTATGCCCTTGAGCGTGACGCTTTAGATAAATCTGCTGCGCTTTTTGGATGAACTCTAACGCCCTATCCCAGCTTTCAATATGCAGATAAAGCAGCCCTAGGTTGTTATAGATTGTCCCTTTGTACGCCTCTTGCCCCACTTTATTGGCGATATCTATTGCATCAAGGAAATAGCGCTGGGCATCGACTAATTGATTGGTCGCATTATTTAGCGCCCCCGCGATATTGTAGAACCGTGGCAATAGAGAGTTAATTTGCTCTTTTTTGGCGATATCAATGGCAAGTTTTATCTCAGTCAATCCAACATCATTACGCCCGTGCAAGGTGTGCTGCATGGCACTGTCTGCCAAAAGTACTGCATCAAGCCAAGGTTGTTCAGTTTCACGAGCGATGGTCTGGAGCTGCCCACGATACTCTGCCGCAAGTTGTGGCTCATCGTTCGCACGAGCAACACGATATTGCTGATACAAGGCGTAGGATTTTTCAAGCTCAGTCGAAAAGGTGTTGCCGATTGCAGCCAGTGCTTGTTGTGCGCGCTCCGGATCACTGTACGCCAATGCACTGACATCCAGCAATGCCTCACCTTGAGCTGATTTAGCAAGCAAAACCTGAGGATCTTGGCTGATGATTTGTTGAATATTTTCACTTGGCGAATCCTTACGCCAGTAATCGTGTAAAGCAAAAGCGACCACTACCCAAAGCAGTGCCGCTAGCAAAGTGACAACATAGCTTTTTCTCACGAAGTATTACGTTCCATCTCGATTGTATTAAGAATTTTCTTTTTAGAAGCATCTGATTTATAAGCGAACAATAACATCAATCCGATACATTCCCAAGTGCGCATAAGAATCGATTTTTATATAAATGCCACGGTCATATAAATGTTGCTCTAATGGCAAGATTTCCTGTCATCCTTGTATTGGCGTTGTGGGAAACCATTGGGAGAAAAAACTGAGCTTTAAATAAACAAAAAGCCGCAACTTAAAACTAAGATGCGGCTTCAAATAAAATCAGAGAAAAAAGAAGGTTAGAACCAGCTTGCAACCAAACGCCTGAACCAATCCACTAGGCGCTTAAAGATACCGCCTTCTTCTACTGGCTCAAGTGCGACGAGATCCGCTTCTTTCACTACATCACCATCCACTTTATATAGGACTTTGCCAACAATTTGATCTTGTTGAATCGGAGCCATTAGGTCGCCGTTGTATTCCACTTCTGCTTCCAACTTGTTCACGTCACCTTTCGGTAGCGTTAGGTAAATATCGCGTTCAACGCCAACTTTAAGTTCGTCTTGGTTACCCATCCAAACACGTGCTGTTGCGACTTCTTTACCCGCTTGCGTTGGCACAACAGTATCGAAGAAACGGAAACCGTAACTCAGAAGCTGTTTGCTCTCTGATTCACGTACGCTTGGGCTTTTTGCTCCCATAACAACCGCGACTAAGCGCATGTCGCCATTGGTAGCAGACGTTGCAAGGCTGTAACCGGCACCGCTGGTGTAACCCGTCTTCATACCGTCAACGCTCATACTACGGTCACGCAGCAAACCATTCCGGTTGTATTGAGTAATGCCGTTGTAGGTAAACGACGTTTCACTGTACAGCGGGTAGATATCAGGAAGATCACGGATGATGGCACGACCTAGCGTTGCGATGTCACGCGGGGTCGAGTACAAACCATCACTGTCTAGACCATGTGGGTTGGTAAAGGCAGAGTTCGATAAACCAAGCTGGTTCGCCCAGCTATTCATCAAACCAACAAAGCCTGCTTCACTTCCGGCGACGTGCTCAGCAATCGCGACACTGGCGTCGTTACCTGATTGCACAATCAAACCGCGGTAAAGATCGGAAAGCGAAACCGAGGTACCAACTTCGATAAACATTTTTGAAGAATCAGGGAAGTTCTTCGCCCACGCATTGCGGCTGATCACCACTTCATCGTCTAGGCTAATGTTGCCTGACTTCACCTCTTGCCCCGCGACATAAGCGGTCATCAGCTTAGTCAAACTCGCCGGGTTTAGGCGTTTGTCGGCATCACGTTCCACCAGCACAGTGCCAGTGTGGTAATCCATTAAAACATAGCCTCGAGAGCTTAACTCTGGGGCATTAGGAACAACGGTAGGAGCAGCAAAACTAAACGCAGAAACAGCGGTCAAGGTGGTCGCTAACGTAGCATTGATTAAAGTGTTTTTTCTCATAGCAGCATTCTGTGGCTTACAAATTAAGTCGAGTATATGGAAACGCTGTTCAGTTACAGCAGCTCTGTTACGATTGGTTACGTTTACTCGATATTTGTCGAAAAGAATGCGAAGTCGGTTGGAGTTTGTGCTTATAAGTTAGCCAAACATGTCTATCGAGAATCACGCGAATTTGTAACCACTCACGTGCTTTGCCCCTCCCTTTTGAACAAACCTTCCTCTACAACAAAAACCAAATATTTACACATCAAAACATTACACCTCATTGCATTTTCAACTAAAAATTACATTAAAGCGCAGTCAAACCCTTTAAAAAACCTATCAATTTGCATTGTTTTACACAAAACATTATGATTGCGTCGCATTTTTTAATTTGAACTCAAAACAATTGGAGGGCGGTTTTAGTGTTTTTCTTACTCAAGAAGGGCACATTTAATAAAGCGTACATGTTGTATTTATGGATAATGCACTAAAAAAATATAGTATCGACACTACCGACTATCAGGTTGGTCAAGATAACGTTCAAAAATGGGGATTTGATATCCACAATCCAGTATTTGGGATTAGTGCTGGTCTTGTTCTTCTCTGTCTTGCTTCTCTATTAATCGTTGATCCTTCAACAGCCCGTGATGCCTTAAATGGCGTAAAGAACAGCATCATTTCTGACTTCGATGTGTTCTTCATGTGGTCAACAAACTTCTTCATCGTATTTGCTATCGCAGTCTTACTGTCACCACTAGGTAAAATCCGCATTGGTGGTAAAGATGCGCAAGCAGAACACTCAACCGTTTCTTGGTTATCAATGCTCTTTGCCGCAGGTATGGGTATCGGTCTTCTGTTTTGGAGTGTCTCTGAGCCAACGGCTTATTTCACTGACTGGTATGGCACGCCCCTGAATGTTGAGCCTTACACAGAGGAAGCGAAATCCCTGGCTATGGGTGCAACCATGTTCCACTGGGGTATTCACGGTTGGGCAATTTACGCCATCGTGGCACTTTCGCTGGCTTTCTTCGCCTTCAACAAAGGCTTACCACTTTCATTACGCTCTGCGTTCTACCCGCTATTTGGTGATAGAGCTTGGGGCTGGTTAGGTCACGTCATTGATATTCTTGCGGTACTTTCAACCCTGTTTGGTCTTGCGACTTCGCTTGGTCTGGGTGCACAGCAAGCAACGAGCGGCATCAACCATGTATTTGGTCTGGATGGCGGCATTGGCATGCAAATGATCGTTATCGCATTCGTAACCTTTATTGCCGTACTTTCTGTTGTTCGAGGCATCGACGGTGGCGTTAAGCTACTGAGTAACATCAACATGGCGGTGGCATTCGCTCTACTGGCTTTTGTGCTATTCATCAGCTTTGATGTAGCAACAACGTCGATCTGGGATACCACAGTCGCATACGCAAAAGACATCTTCGCACTGAGTAACCCTCACGGTCGAGATGATACCGAATGGATGCATGGTTGGACGGTCTTCTACTGGGCGTGGTGGGTATCTTGGTCACCATTCGTCGGTATGTTTATCGCTCGAGTTTCGAAAGGTCGTACGGTTCGTGAATTCCTATTCGCTGTTATCGTTATTCCAACCACAGTAACACTGATTTGGATGGCAGTATTCGGCGGTATCGCGCTTGATCAAGTGGTCAACAAAGTCGGCGAGCTGGGTGCGAATGGTCTTACAGATATCTCACTAACCCTTTTCCACGTTTACGATGCAATGCCGTTTAGCTCGGTCATCTCGGTATTATCTATTGTTCTGATTTTAGTGTTCTTTATCACTTCTTCAGATTCTGGTTCACTGGTTATCGATAGCATCACTGCTGGTGGTAAAATTGATGCGCCGGTACCACAACGCATTTTCTGGGCATGTATCGAAGGCTCTATCGCTGCGGTAATGCTGTGGATTGGTGGTAAAGAGGCCTTGCAAGCGCTTCAATCCGGGGTGGTGGCAACAGGTTTACCTTTCACTTTTGTTCTATTGCTGATGTGTGTCAGCTTGATCAAAGGCTTGAGATCGGAATTACCTGCCTATCAGAACACCGCGCGGGAACAATCTGTTGCTTAATTTAAGCTGCACATAATCTAGAGAAAACGAGCGTCAATATGGCGCTCGTTTTTTAGATATTAAACAAATAAAAAAAGCCCTAAGCATCTGGGCTTAGGGCGAAAGCAATGAATTGCTAGCTAAGGGCCGTTAACTCACCACTGGAACAACGCTGTATTCATGAATGATGACTCGTCCACTCTCATCAATCGACACTTGCCATGTCTCATTAACGTTTAAGTTGACTGCTTCACCTTTCATCATCGAATCATCATAACTGTCTGCTGTTAATCGAATACGCAGTTCCACTTGAAAACGATCACCATTAGGTTTCACTTCGATCTGCTGAACGTCGTGGTCACAGTTTGGTTTAAAAGTCGCACGGGCAATCGCATACCAATCACGAAAGCCATCATGACCTAAAAATTCACCTTCTGGCATCGACCATTTCACGTCTTGCGCTAGCTTGTCTGTGAAGAACTCCGTCCCTTCTTCTAAAACATCAAATTTGGTGAACCACTCAGCAACAAATGTCTGCATACGGCTCTCTGGTGAAGCGGTGATTTCTTCAATCTGTGCAGCTAAGCGGCTCGCATGATCTTTTGCACGTGCTTGCACTTCTTCCAACTTGTTATACACATTTGGAATGTACACCATACGATGGGTATAAACTGGCTTACGATAGTTCATACCCGCCAAATAAGCCGTTTGTTGGAATGGGTAAACAAACTGCTCGATAGTAAAGTGGTTGTAACCAAGTGGATCGTAAGACTCTGCAGGTCCACCAATCGTAAATGACAGAATGAAGTCTTTGCCTTTTAGCTTGTCGCCTTCAGGACCGTAAGCGAAGTTAAAACTGAATACATCATCTACCCACTTTTTCAACAACGCCGGTGCTGAGTACCAGTAAAATGGGAATTGCAACACAACCACATCAGCACTCATAAGCGCAGTTTGCTCTGCCTCAACATCAATTTGGTAGTTCGGATACAGAGTGTCTAAACGACGAACTTCAATATCACTAAGCCCTGCTTTTAGCTCGTCTAGGATAACTGTGTTGGTGTATGACTCATCTAGGTTTGGGTGACCTGAAATTACCAGTACTTTGCTCATCGTGATTCCTCTGTTTCGAAGTGTTAACCGATGAAGAGAGAATACGCTGAAGTAACCTTTAGTTTTAGATGCTCTTTACTTAAATTATTATTAGGTAGAAACTAACAATAAACGCAACACTAGGATGAAACATGAACGGCACCACCTACAATCAATTAATGATGTTCCATACTATTGCACAAGAAGGCAGCATCACCGCCGCAGCGCGTAAGTTAGAAATCGCACCACCATCGGTGAGTCAGGCATTAAAAATGCTGGAAGAACAACTCGGCTTGCCATTATTTACCCGCACCACTCGTCGCATTGAGCTGACAGAAGCAGGGCAACGCTTATACGATCGAACACTGACTACCATGTCTGATCTTAACCTCGCAGTCGAGAGTGTAAGTGATTTGAGCCGAGTGCCATCGGGCAAAGTTCGTATCACGGTGCCACGCTTTGTTTATCAATCTTTGCTCAAACCTATCTACATTGAGTTTTGCCAACGTTATCCCGATATCCAGTTGGAAATTTCTGTTTCCGATAAAACTGTCGATATCATTCGTGAAGGGTTCGATATGGGTATCCGCTTTGGCGATAAAGTGGAAGAAGGAATGATTGCACGTCAGCTCACTCACCCAGTGAAAGAAGCGTTATTTGCATCACCAAGCTATGTCGCGCAGTTCGGCTTACCCAATACGCCAGAAGACTTAAAAAAGCATAAGTTGATTCAATACCGCTTTATCTCTTCTAATCAAATCGCACCGCTGAAGTTGAACAACAAAGGGGAAGCCATCACCGTCGACATGCCAAGCGCGCTGATCGTCAACGACACCGATCTCATGGTTGACGCTGCCATCAACGGGTTAGGCATTGGTCGTATTGTGACGCCTATCGTACAAGAGGGCTTTCGCACTGGAGAGTTGGTGCCTGTGCTTGAAGAATATTGGCAGCCCTATTCTGGCTTATATGTTTACTTTCACAAGAACACCCAAAAAGCTAAGCGGGTTCGTGTGCTTATCGACTTCTTAATCGAGAAAACACACCACTAGGGATCAAAAAAAGGAATGCACAAGCATTCCTTTTTCGTTTAGTACGATGAAGCGATTACGCAGACTTTTTCGCTAGTGCGGAATCAATGTCTGCAGCGCTGTGACGCTCAGGTACCTGTTCCCACTCTTCACCCCATGAACGGTTAACAATACGACCACGTTGTACTGCTTCGCGTTCATCAATCGCTTTCGCCCAACGCACAACATTCTTGTAGCTCGCCACATCTAAGAACTCTGCCGCATCATACGCACGACCCAGAACAAGGTTACCGTACCATGGCCATGTTGCAATATCGGCAATGCTGTACTCGTCACCACCTAGGAATTCGTTGTTCGCAAGGCGCTTATCCAGCACGTCTAGCTGACGCTTAGCTTCCATAGTGAAGCGGTTGATTGGGTACTCGAACTTCTCTGGTGCATACGCGTAGAAATGCCCAAAACCACCGCCTAGGTATGGCGCAGAACCTTGCAACCAGAACAACCAGTTCATTACCTCAGCGCGCTTCGCGCCTTCTGTTGGTAGGAAGTGACCAAACTTCTCTGCTAGGTAAAACAAGATGTTGCCAGACTCAAAAACATTCACCGGTTCAGCACCTGAACGGTCAACCAAAGCCGGAATCTTCGAGTTCGGGTTTACTGACACAAAGCCTGAACCAAATTGGTCACCATCGCCGATCTTGATCAGGTATGCATCGTATTCAGCTGCTGTTACGCCTGCTGCCAAAAGCTCCTCAAACATGATCGTCACTTTCTGACCATTTGGCGTACCCATTGAGTAAAGCTGAAATGGGTGCTCACCAACTGGAAGCTCTTGCTCATGACGCGCGCCAGAATCCGGACGGTTAATGCTCGCCCACTGACCGCCATTTTCATTATCGTTTGTCCAAACTTTTGGTGGAATGTATTCGTTAGCCATTGTTATCCCTTATTGTGTTTGAATGCATCTTCAAACTGACGGCTCTAGCACGCCAGCAAGCATTATTGAAAGTATCCCTTCGCCTTTCGCTTCGGGCATAACCAAGATATTAGGTCTAATTAACCAAATAAAAGTCCTGTAATCTCTTTTAGTTAGAACCTTTGGTTATGGGAATTTCTTTCAGGGTATATACCCAAACACCGCGTTAATGTGAGCTAGGTTCGAGATACCAACAATGATGAGCAGATCAGACTTAACGGTCCATCCAACATATCCGTCTTAATCAAGCTCGCATCATGGCAACAGCTAATCGACAGCGCAAAACCGTGTAAGTAATCCGCCAGCAGATCCAAACTGTCTTTCTCTACTTGCTGGGATAAACCCAAGGGTTGAACAATCAATTGATAGCGCTCAGTAAACACTTGAGCCGGTCCGTGGGATGTCATGCTCAACATGGTTTGCAACAGCCCGTTATACTCACGCAACAGCTCAATATAACTAACGCACAGGTGTTTGAGTTCGCTTTGCCAATCTTCATTTGCTTGCGGTTGATAAATGTCTTCCACCAACGATGTTGTTAACGCTTCAAGCAAAGCATTTTTGTTTTTGAAGTAGTAATAGGTCGCCATAGGATCCACATTCAATTGGGTCGCTAGCAGGCGAATACTTGGTACCTTTCCTTCCTTTTTCATCAATAACTTAGCCGACTCCAAAATGCTTTCTGCACTCAGTTGTGACTGCTTTGCGGTCGGTCTTCCACGTTTCTTTTCGTTGACAGACATTTGATCTTCTCGATAAACTCAGCATTATTCTACATTGTAGAATTAATTTTAACCCATACTTTAGCTTGGCTCAAGCATCACTACTTTGATGAGGTACTCATGGCAAATATCGTATTTATTGCAACCAGCCTGGACGGTTACATCGCAGATAAACAAGGCAAACTCGACTGGCTACAATCCGTACCAAATCCCGACAATATTGATACTGGCTTCTTCCCATTAATGGAACGTATTGACGGCTTAGTCATGGGGCGTAATACCTTAGATGTTGTGCTGAGTTTTGATTGTGATTGGCCGTACAGTAAACCCGTGTTCGTACTCAGCAATACCATGACAGAAGTCCCACAGGGCTACGAAGACAAAGTCTTTTTAGTAAAAGGCGAGCTAAAAGATGTGCTTACTGACCTGAATGCAAAAGGCTTTAACGAACTATACATCGACGGCGGTGTGACGATTCAGAGCTTTTTAAAAGAAGATCTTATCGATGAAATGGTGATCACGCGCTTCCCTATTCTACTTGGCGGCGGCGCACCTTTATTTGGTGATTTGCAACAGCCACTCAATTTTAAAGTGACCAATTGCGAAGTTGTTTTGGATACCTTAGTACAAACCACTTACGTGCGTGAAAGGTAATCTACCTAGGTAATTTAAACAAAAGAAAAACGCCCTTCCTAGAGATAAGAAGGGCGTTTTTTATTCGTATTGTTCTAGCTTGGCGGAGCTCGTTTTTGGACGAGGTCAACGCCACAAAGTCATCCCGTGCATTGAGCCTAATGTCTATTCATGATGTAGTCGGCAGTAGAATTGCGTAAGAATAAAGCTCGTACTTACTCTCTAGGTTTTGTTTCTCTATGAAATTCTTTTCTTTCTGCGAGTAAGGTTTTTTCGCCTCCAAATCAAGGAAAATACCTTGATAACTCCACCCTTTACGACGCAACTTACTCACTGATTGCTCTCCACTTTGTAGCTTTCTTCCATACCTATCTCTGACTGTCACAATAACTTTTGTATTTTCAGGCTGCTCATCATATCCGTACCATATTAATGCCTGGGATTTTTCACCCAGTATAAATGGGTCATCGTTTGGGATATCTGAGCATTGAACAACGGTAAACGTTTGGTTTTCTCTGTCTTTCTTGTCGTGTTGGTGAGATAAGTATTTCAAGCCTGCAACCGGTTTGAGTTTATAGTTGTAGTTGGCAGAATCATATTCAAAGTACGAGTCATCGTAATGTGGATACATAGCCTTTTCAAACCAATCCCCACTTGGATTATCGACAAATTTAATCTCTGGTGCAGCGTGACTTTCGACAAAAGAAGGCGTGTATTGATAGGTCACTTCAAAAAGATGCTCTTCCATGTCTGGGTTGGTCAGTGAATCAAACGCTCGTCCCACGGATTTCTTGATTTTGCTAATCGAGTCAGGATGAGTTAGATAGATTTCAATTAAACCGTGCCCTGCAATATCTACCGTACTCGGTGCTATAACGGTATTTGGTACAGGGACAGAGCCGATTCCTGTTAGTTGCAAGCCATTAATAACAAGGTCAGACGTTGATAAAATATAGTCACTATCGGGGGTTAATGTTGGCGAGGCCGGCGCAATATGAACCACGTGAATATTATCTGCGTCGTATCCTAATTGAGAAACGACATACTCGTAAGATTGATTCACCCATAAGTTTCCTTGCGAGTGAGCAATATAAATTAGCTTTTTGCCTTTCCATGTATTGGAATCATTGATGAGTTTATGCTGCATCTGAGTTTTTTCAGTATCAGGTGAATCAATCGAAGCACTCAAGAGTTGTAAAAACTCACGAATCATCGTATTCATACCTTGGCTGACAAGATCAGAAACAAACCCTTTAAACCATGAAAAAGTCGCGCTAATTTTTTGGATAATGGAACTGTCCTGACGTCCGCTAACAATTTCCCAAAACGCTTCCCATCGGTCAAACTGCTTTTGACCCAACTCTTCTGTTCTTTGGTCAAAAGTTTCAGCAAAATCAGCTAAAACATTCAACCCGTTACTTTCAATGTAAGAGTCATTATAGAACAGTTGGTATTCAACGGGCTCACCGTTGAACTGTTCGATACCAAGAGTCGACTCTATTTTGTACTTCCCCTCCTTAGCCGAGTCTCGCGATGTAGCGACACCATTAAAAAAACTTATTGTGTATCCTTCTATATCACAGGAGTTCGCACTAACATGCACGGGAAGCACCATGCAAAGTAAAAAAGCATTTGTTAGCTTATTCACAGTACTTTTCCTCAGCTGGAAGCGATGTACTGACTGCACCATCTTGCAAATGATTGTAAGCCAGATAAGCCATAGTTCTGGCTTTTGTATTGTATGTTAATGCTCTGATTGTTTTAGAAGTTTCGATTAAATCATCTACTGGGATACCCACAAAATCTTTGCAAGCGATGACTTTATCGTATTCGTCACCAATCGCCATGGCTTTGTCAATATTAGCCTCAGTCTTCTCACTCCAATCATGATATAGATTCTTTTGAGAGTAACGCGCGTTTTGCTTAAGCGCACTGCGCACCGGCTCTGACACTTCTAACGCATTGATGAATGCCTCAATATCGTCGCGTATTCCGTCCTTGTTTTCATCACGACCAGTCAGGGAGTCGCTTCTGTCTAGTGTGTAATCAAATTTTCGATATAGCAGAGCAAATTGGTCATCAATTGTAGGCTGAGCTTTAAGTTCTTCAGCAAGCTCCGGTGTTTTTTTAAAACTCTGATATTGGCTATTGTGATTTGGCGCTGAAGGCGTGGTGTTTTGCTGGTTACAGCCAGAGAGAACAAGCAGAGCGAGTAGCGATATTTTTTTCATATGCATAATCCATGTTTTTTATAGATATTACATCTGTGCTTTACGGATAGACCAATTGCGTTTTGTTATACCGAGTAAACAACTGGCAACTTAATTCTCTAAATATTTATGCCTTTATCTTGAAACCAAAACGCCCTTAACCTAAGCGAAGGACATTTTTTAAATTGTTTAAGCTTAACTAAACTCATTGTTAGGCATAATCATTTGAGGACATTAACAACAAATAACTTCTATCCATAAGCTGTCGCATAACACACCTAAGGAAATTTCAGTCTAATATACTATTGAAAAAAGCAATATTCTTGTTAACGGCAAATATAATAGAAAGCCGCTCCAATGAACTGACGTCTCATTTTTGACAACAAATCCAAATTGAGCACTATCTTGCCTTAGACAATATTGTCAGTTCTGTTTTCGGCATATAGCATGCCAGAGATAAACTATATGCATATCAATAGTTTGGCTATGCTTAGAGATTTACTATCGTTAACACACCTCAGTTTTCTGTTAGTTTTTACACTTTCAGCTTTTGGCTCGGAGAACAAAATGTTTAGAAAGAAAACGGTTCAGCTGTTCCCTCCAGTGACTGGAAAACTTACCAACAATGGCTCTCCCTTACATGGTGTTAAAGTAAAAAGAAGCTATGAATTTATCGATGTTACCGATGGTGAAATACATGACTACACGACAACTGACAGTGAGGGACGCTTTAGTTTTCCTGAGTTAACCATGCAATCACGCCATGCCGACAATCCCTTTGCTACCAATGTTATCTGGCAAGGTATTCGTATTGAAAGTGATGATCCAAGCAATGCTGAAGATGATGAAGTCTACCTATGGGATGCGAACTCTCGAGGGGTTACACATAATGCTTACTTTGTAGAGATGTTATCTGCTCTAAATTGCGATCTATCGAATAGTGAAGAAGTGATTTATGTGTATAAC
>NZ_JAKRGG010000036.1:0-53140 GCF_022347645.1 Vibrio sp. MMH1-50 | reverse complement strand
TTCGTTTCATTGAAACCTAATTTGATACCGAAGTATCTAATTTGGATTATCATCAACGAGTGCCCACACAGATTGATAGGTTCTTATTTTTAAAGAGCTACTCTTCTTTGTGATTTACATCACTTCGGAAGAGGCGGTCATTCTAGCGAGATAATTTTCTGTGTCAAACACTTTTTGCTATTTATTTTACTTTTTAAAAGTAAAGGCAATTAATTATTTCGCTTTTCTTTCTGACCTTGCCAACTTAGCTTCGAACCCTTGTGAGCTCTGCCCTGTCGACAAGGAGGCATTATAGAGATCGCGCTCACATTGGCAAGCGTTATTTTGCAAAAATTGCAAAAATAATAGTTAAACGACGACTTTTCGATCAAAGCCTTATTTATCCAACTTTACCCCAAGACTGCATACAACTTATCCACAGAGTTATCCTTTTTATGCTCCTTTTTCTTTCGCTATAAATAAAGAAAGCTGCTTTACAGCAGCTTTCTTTATTTACCCTAAACACGGCTTTTGCCAGATTAGCATCTAAATACCTGAGCCATCCTGCTCACTACCATCGTCTTCATGCAATCCACATTCACGCTTTAAACCAAAGAAACGAGTTTCTTCTTCCGACATGCCCGGTTCCCACTTTCTAGTAGTATGAGTGTCACCGACAGAAAGGTAACCTTGATCCCATAGAGGGTGATAACTCAAACCATGCTCTTCTAGGTAGTAGTGCACATCTTTATTCGTCCAGTCAATCACAGGTAAGAATTTAAATACGCCATTTTGGATCGACAAGATTGGAAGACCAGCACGAGATTGACTTTGCTCTCGACGCAGTCCTGAAAACCAAGTACCGACATTTTGCTCACGCAGAGCTCGTCGCATTGGCTCGACTTTGTTTATCTTGTTGTACTTTTCAATTCCCTCTATACCCTGTTCCCAAAGTTTTCCATAACGTGCTTCTTGCCAATTCGCACTTTCTTTAGCTTGATACACTTTAAGGTTAAGGTTCAGTTGCGCTTTCAACTGATCGATGAATTGATATGTCTCTGCAAATAGATAGCCGGTGTCCGTTAGGATAATTGGAATATCCGGTTTTTGTTGTGTCACAAGATGGAGCATCACTGCGGCTTGGATACCGAAACTGGACGAGACAGCGAACTCCCCTTCCAAATTCTCCAATGCCCACTTTACTCTATCTTGTGCCGAAAGCTGTTCGAGCTCGACATTGATTTGAGCAAGACGGAGGATTTGCTCCGTCTTAGTTAATGTCAGTAACTCTGTTAGCTCCGGTTTGGACGCTACAGAATCAAGCATGGAAGTCCCTCTTTGATACGAATACTTCTTGGATAATGCCAGCTCGAATCGTGAAATCGCCAAATGCCTCGCCTTCTTCACGTTCTGCAGCCCAACGAGCCACCAGCAGATCAATCTCTTCTAAGATTTGCTTATCCGTAATGTTCTCTTTATACATCTTCGGTACACGAGTACCGCCTCGGTTACCACCTAGATATAAGTTGTATCGACCTGGCGCTTTACCAACTAAGCCGATTTCTGCCAGCATTGCTCGCCCACAACCATTTGGACACCCTGTTACACGAAGAATGATATTGTCTTCTTCAGGCAGACCATGCTTTTCTAGAATATCTTCTACATCGGTTACAAATTGAGGAAGGAAGCGCTCTGCTTCTGCCATGGCTAATGGACACGTTGGAAACGCCACACACGCCATCGAGTTCTTACGTTGTTCACTTACGCCGTCATCCATCAAACCATGTTCACGAGCAATCTTCTCGATCTTCGCTTTTTGGCTTTTTGGTACACCAGCAACAATCAGGTTTTGGTTTGCAGTCATACGAAAATCGCCTTTATGGATTTTGGCAATTTCAGCAACACCCGTTTTAAGTGGTTTACCTGGGAAATCTAATAGACGACCATTTTCAATGAAGAGTGCTAGGTGATGCTTACCATCGATACCTTCAACCCATCCGATACGGTCACCACGTTCCGTGAATTCGTAAGGACGGCTTTGCTCAAACTTAACACCGGCACGTTTTTCTACTTCCGCTTTAAACACATCACTACCGACACGATCTAATGTGTATTTGGTTTTTGCATTCTTACGGTTAGAACGGTTACCCCAATCACGTTGAGTTGTTACTACAGCAGCAGCAACATCAAGCGTCTTCTCTAATGGAATAAAACCAAAGTCATCCGCTCTACGTGGATAAGTCGATGTATCGCCATGTGTCATCGCTAGACCACCACCAACAAGCACGTTAAAACCAACTAGCTTGCCGTTATCTGCAATCGCTACGAAGTTAAGATCGTTAGCGTGTACATCTACGTCATTTTGCGGTGGGATAACCACTGTGGTTTTAAACTTACGTGGTAAGTAGTTCTTACCTAGAATCGGTTCGTCTTCTTCCGTGCTTTCTACTTTTTCACCGTCCAACCAAATCTCTGCATAAGCGCGCGTCTTTGGTAATAGATGCTCGCTGATCTTCTTCGCCCATTCGTAAGCTTCTTGGTGTAGCTCCGACTCCACTGGGTTAGTGGTACACAACACGTTACGGTTAACGTCACCCGCAGTTGCAATCGAATCAATACCAATGCTGTTTAGCGTTTGGTGCATCAACTTGATATTTGGTTTTAACACGCCATGGAACTGGAACGTTTGACGAGTAGTAAGACGAATACTTCCATATAAAGAGTGCTCGGTTGCAAACTTGTCGATCGCTAGCCATTGCTTTGGTGTAATGATGCCACCCGGCATACGAGCACGAAGCATGACGTTATGCAGCGGCTCCAACTTTTGTTTAGCACGCTCGTTACGGATATCACGGTCATCTTGCTGGTACATTCCGTGAAAACGAATCAATTGGAAGTTGTCTGCAGTAAAGCCGCCAGTAATACGGTCTTGCAGATCTTGTTCAATCGTTCCACGCAGTAAATTACTTTCTCTTTTAAGGCGCTCATTATCCGAGAGTGGACCAAGCACCTCACCTAATACTTCTTGGCTGTTTGATTGTTGATTCGCGCTCATTAGTACACATCCCTTTGGTAACGTTTCGCTTTACGTAGATCGTTGATAAATGCTTCGGCTTCTTCACGAGATAGCTTGCCTTGTTGCTCGGCTACAAATACCAGCGCATCGTGAACATCTTTTGCCATACGAGTGGCATCACCACATACATAGATGTAGGCTCCATCTTGAATCCATTGCCACACTTGTTCAGCGTTTTCTAAGATGCGATGTTGAACATAAACCTTCTCTGCTTGGTCACGACTAAACGCAACATCAAGGCGAGTCAGCAAACCTGACTTGAGGTACTTCTGCCATTCAACTTGGTAAAGGAAATCTTGAGTAAAGGTACGGTCACCAAAGAACAACCAGTTCTTGCCTTCAGCGTCACGGTTATCACGCTCTTGAATAAAGCTACGGAAAGGCGCAATACCGGTACCAGGACCAACCATGATGATTGGTGTGTTGTCATCTTGTGGCAGTTTGAAGTTATTGTTGTGCTCAACAAACACTTTCACTTCGCCGCCTTCTTCTAGACGTTGAGCGAGGAAACTCGATGCTCCGCCATAGCGCTTTTCATCACCTTTGTCGTATTCAACCAAGCCTACGGTAAGGTGAACTTCTTCATCGACTTCCGTTTGACTCGAAGCGATAGAATATAGACGAGGTGTCAATCGACGAAGTAAACCAACTAATTCTTCTGCACTTAACTTGGTCTTCTTCTCTGCAAGTACATCTACAACTTGGGTATTTGCAGCGTACTCACGAAGCTTGTCTTTATCTTCCACTAGCTTTTGTAGTTTCTTGCTACCAGATAGCTCTGCGAATTTAGTGACAAACTGAGGGTTTGATGCGGTGATTTCGTACTTGCTAACCAATGCACTGTGAATAGAAAGGCTTTCGCCATCGACTTCAACACTTTCTACACCGGATAGACCAGCCTTAGCTAAGATAGCGTTGGCTAACTCTGAACTATTATCGAACCACACACCCAGAGCATCGCCGGCTTGATAAGTTAAACCTGATTCTTCAAGGTCAATCTCTACGTGGCGAACATCTTTACCCGAATCACGACCTGTGATTTTCTGGCTTGTCAGTAACGTTGCGGTATATGGATTTTGCTTGTTATAAGCAGAATGTCCTGGAGCAGCTTGACCAACAGGCAGTTGGACTACTTCTGCTTCATTGCCTGAAGAAAGGGCTTCTTTTACTTGTTCAAGCGCTTGCTTACGCCATTCAGCGGCCGGCGCTTCATAATCCACATCACAATCAATGCGATCGATGAAGGCAGTTGCGCCTAACTTAGACAAGTAAGTATCGAAGTCTTTGCCCGTTTGGCAGAAGAACTCATAACTAGAATCGCCCAGTGCGATCACGGCGTATTGTAGATTTGGTAACTTGGGTGCTTTTTTAGATTGAAGGAACTCATGCAGTTCAATGGCATTATCTGGCGCTTCGCCTTCACCATTGGTCGACGCCACGATGATCACGTGAGTCTCTTTTGCTAAGTTCTTGCCTTTGTAATCGCTAGCATCAAACAGCTCTACAGCAATGCCTTCTGCTTTGGCTTCTTGCTCTAGCGCTTCAGCAACGCCTTTCGCATTACCAGTCTGAGAAGCAAAAATGATGCTTAGCTTGCCTGCTGGTTTTGCAGCAACAGAAGCAGCAGCCTGTGCGATTGGTGTTGCAGCCGCTGCACTTGGTTGGTTTTGAGCGAGTCCCCAGAAGTAACCGCTGACCCATGCAAGTTGCTGTGAAGACAACTCTGAGACAGTTTGCTGGAGTGAGTTAAATTGCTGGTCATTTAGTGGGCTTGCGATTGGTGGATTAGCACCCTGCCCATTATTATCTTCCGACACTTTCTTGTGAGAATATTCATTCTGTTGAAAAGACATTGTCACGACATCCCTATTCATTGCGTGACGATAGATTAACCACTCTCTCTAATAACAAGAAAGAATAGAAGAGAATGTTTTATAACTTTTTGGAAGTAAGAACGCTGAGCTTAGTGCTCAACGATCCTCAATACGAACTTGTTGAAAGCCAACCGCCAACGCCGATTTTGATGCCGTATCAAGATCATCATATAGGCACTCTTCCCCATGACTGTCTGTGAGGCAAACAAACCCACCACGGGCATGGCGAAACTCGACAACCCATCCTCCCTCTTGAATTGAAGGCTCTATAATGGCTTCGACTAGCTGGTTGTCACGAAATAGATGTCGTAATTCGTTTATTGTCATCGCAATCCCTGCTCCAACTTTTATACATTGCTCCTAGATAAGCATGGTAGAAGAGTGAAACTTGGGCGAGAAATTCGATTTAATATAATGAAGTGATATAAAAAAACGCCGCTTATAAAGCGACGTTTTAAAGGATTTGATGTCATGTAGTTAGAAAGAGTATTGAGCACCAACGAAGAAGCCGTCTGCAAAGATAAACTCTTTACCTAGGCTCGATAAAAACTCCTCTGACTCTAAATCAATCACACGGTAACCACCACGGAAAGTGAGTTGAGACTCTTGAAAAGGAATTCGGTACTGAACACCAGCCATTAGATCAGTACTCTTGATACCTTTGTTATCACCAAAGTTCATCTCACCAATTACATCAAAGTTTGTATTTGGCACAGTGATTTCTGCGTAGCCATACCAAGCCCAAATCAGTTCATCAAAATCTTCCGTACGAGCATTAGTGCCTGCGTCTACGTATTTTGTATCACTCAAGTTACTAAAAGTAAGACCCGCATCGAAGTGCATCAGGTCGTGTTCAAGAATTTGGTAGTAAAGAGTAAGGTCGAGCTTGTCAAAACCCATGTAATCCGCATCAACACTTGAGTAACGAAGGCGCGCATTCGGTACGTATTTCACGTCATGCTCAATCGCAGCGTAGAAAGACCCCGTTGTGTCGCTATCTCTTCTTACTTCATTCACTTTGGTATCCGCTACCCAAACTTCCCCACCAACCGTCGTAGTGAAAGAAGACTCTTGTTCTGCGAAACAAGGGTAAGACGCAGCCAACGATAGTGTCGCTAAAGCGATGGTCGCTTTATATGTCATGTAATTTTTACTCCGAGATAGCTGATTTCAACATTAAGGGGCATGTGAGAAATACTAACATACTCTCACAGCCCACCATCAACTAAATCTCTACTATCCGTTACTTATAACGAGGCTGGGCAACGAAGTTTTTAAAAAACCATATACCTAGTGCAATGACTATCAACCAAGGCAATAGTTTTAGTACAGCGCCTACCATACCCAATAAGAACATCACAACCAATGCGATACCTGTTGCGGCAAATACAGTTACCATAGTAATACCGGTTACCAATAGGGTTGCTGTGAAAACTAAAATAAAGATCAGCTCCAACATAATCACTTCTCCTTTGTTTTAGTTTTACTAGAGCAGGTTCCATACCAACTTATAAATATATATCTAATACCATGATATATAAGTAAAAATAAAGCCAGAGGTATTTCTGCACTCTGGCTTTGTTATTTATCAGTTGGTAATTTTCACCAACCACTGGTGAAATTTACACGTTCAATTCTTTTGGAATCTTCGCCAGTGCATCTTGCAGCACTTCTAGACCTGAACCCGGTTTGTGCGCGTTTTCACTGATGTGACGACGCCATTGACGAGCACCAGGCATGTTTTGGAACAGACCCAACATATGACGCGAGATATGGCCAAGGTAAGCACCTTTTGCCAATTGAGCTTCAATATACGGGAACATCTCTTCAACGATTTCGCTGCGCTTTTTCACTGGTGCATTTGAACCAAACAGCTCTTGGTCAACAGACGCTAGCAAGTAAGGGCTTTGGTAAGCCTCACGACCAATCATCACACCATCTAGGTGTTGTAGATGCTCTTTCGCTTCTTCTAAAGATTTCACGCCACCGTTAATCGCAATCGTTAGGTGTGAGAAGTCCTTCTTCAATTGGTAAGCGCGTGGGTAATCCAATGGTGGGATCTCACGGTTCTCTTTCGGGCTTAGACCACTTAACCATGCTTTACGTGCGTGGATAGTGAACTGCTCACAGCCACCCTTCTCAGAAACAATAGACACGAAATCCGTTAGGAATTCATAAGAATCTTGGTCATCGATGCCGATACGTGTTTTCACAGTAACAGGCACGTCTACCACATCTTTCATCGCGGCTACGCAGTCTGCGACCAACTGCGGCTCTGCCATTAGGCATGCACCAAATCGACCATTTTGAACGCGATCCGATGGACAACCAACGTTTAGGTTAATCTCATCGTAGCCACGCTCTTGCGCAAGCTTGGCACACGTTGCCAAATCTGTTGGGTTTGAGCCACCAAGCTGAAGGGCTAACGGATGCTCTTCCTCGTTATAAGCCAGGAAATCCCCTTTTCCATGAATGATCGCGCCTGTGGTCACCATTTCGGTGTACAGCAGGGTTTCTTTGGTCATTAAGCGATGGAAGTAGCGACAATGACGATCCGTCCAATCCAACATTGGTGCTACAGAGAGCCTGCAAGAATGAGTCATGATATAAACACCCGTTTTTACGTTGCCAAGATAGAGCGCGACGGTGCGCTCAAAAAATGAAGTCGGGTATTGTATACCCACTGTGCAGTGGATGCGAGTGTTGTGAGCTTACTTACCAATAGACATATTTCGGCATTGGGATCTCGTTCTGTGATATCGGTTACTCTCTCTGATATACACTGGCTTGCTTTAATTCATGATTTTCGTTCTGATAGTAGGTAAAATGAAGCCTTTCTAAACGAACTTCGTATAGAAATGGTTTATCATAAAGCACGTCCGATAGTTATGGTGAAAGATTTGGACCCAACAATCCTTGAACAAATTGAACATATCTGCGCTGAGCGCGGAGTAAGGTTGACGCCGCAACGCCGACGCGTTTTTGAGCTCATTTGTTCTAATCGCCGCGCCTCTAGTGCGTATGAGCTATTGGAGCAACTGAAAGAGAGTGAACCACAAGCGAAACCACCGACGGTATACCGAGCATTAGATTTTCTTCTAGAACAAGGCTTTATTCATCGAGTGGAATCTAACAACAGCTTTATCACTTGCTGTTCGTTCAACACTCAACAGCACTTTTTCCAACTGCTAATTTGCGATAAATGTGGCGATGTCGTTGAACTTGAAGACGAGACGCTGATATCCTTATTAGCCAATAACGCCGAGAAACATGGATTCAAACTGACGAATCAAGTTATCGAAACCCATGGCGAATGCCAGGCATGTTCCTCGGAGACGAAATAAGAAAGATAGAAGAACGTTATGCGCGCTGAATTTGTAAACCCGTTTTTAGCTTCTTTAATGAATGTTCTAAAAACTATGGCTTCGCTTGAACTGAAGCCACAAAAACCGCGAATCAAGAAAGATGAGATCGCACGAGGTGACGTTTCTGGTCTTATCGGTATGGTTGGCCCACAAACTCGTGGCTCAATGTCGATTACCTTTGATGAAGCGTTAGCACTGGAAATCATGCAGAACATGCTTGGTGAACGTCCAAATGGACTGAACGAAGAAGTGACGGATATGGTTGGTGAGATCACTAATATGGTGACAGGCGGTGCGAAACGCATTCTAGCGGAAAGTGGGTTTGACTTTGATATGGCAACACCAGTTGTAGTATCTGGTCGAGGTCACACCATTCGCCACAAGTGTGAAGGCTCAATCATCATCATGCCTTTCTCTTCACAGTGGGGAAATGCCTTCATCGAGATTTGTTTCGAATAATAGAGAAAAAATAGGTTGGTCCGTACCAACCTATTTTGTTTCTGCCCCAGGCAATAAAAAAGGTCAGCATTTGCTGACCTTTTCTTTTTCTATTCAAACATTAAGCTTTAAACGCTTTAAATGCATTGATTAGACCGTTTGTCGAGCTATCGTGTGAGTTGATTTCAGACTCATCAGCTAGCTCAGGTAGGATTTGGTTCGCTAGTTGTTTGCCTAGCTCAACACCCCATTGGTCGAAGCTGAAGATGTTCCAGATAACGCCTTGAACGAAGATTTTGTGCTCGTACATTGCGATCAGGTTACCTAGCGTGCGAGGTGTGATTTGCTTAACTAGGATAGAGTTCGTTGGGCGGTTACCTTCAAATACTTTGAACGGTACTAGAGACGCCATTTCTTCTTCGCTCTTACCTGCTTTCGCAAATTCTGCTTTTACTGTTTCTGCTGACTTACCAAATGCCAATGCTTCTGTTTGTGCAAAGAAGTTAGACATCAGTTTTTGGTGGTGATCGCTTGCTGGGTTGTGGCTGATTGCTGGTGCAATGAAGTCACATGGGATCAGCTTAGTGCCTTGGTGAATCAGCTGGTAGAACGCGTGCTGACCGTTAGTTCCTGGTTCACCCCAGATGATAGGACCAGTTTGGTAAGTCACTGCGTTACCTTCACGGTCAACGTACTTACCGTTAGATTCCATGTTACCTTGCTGGAAGTACGCCGCGAAACGGTGCATGTACTGATCGTAAGGTAGGATTGCTTCAGACTCAGCACCATGGAAGTTATTGTACCAAATACCGATCAGAGCAAGAATCACAGGGATGTTGCTTTCTAGATCTGTCGACACAAAGTGGTTATCCATCTCGTGAGCACCATCTAGAAGCTCGATGAAGTTGTCGTAACCTACAGCTAATGCAATTGAAAGGCCAATTGCAGACCATAGTGAGTAACGACCACCAACCCAGTCCCAGAACTCAAACATGTTGTCTGTGTCGATACCAAACTCAGATACCGCAGGAGCATTAGTAGATAGCGCTGCGAAGTGCTTAGCAACGTGTGCTTGATCGCCAGCAGTTTCTAGGAACCAATCACGAGCAGAGTGCGCGTTTGTCATGGTTTCTTGAGTCGTGAACGTCTTAGAGGCGATCAAGAATAGTGTTGTCTCTGGGTCTACTTTCTTCAAAGTCTCAACGATGTGAGTACCATCAACGTTAGAAACGAAGTGTAGGTTCAGGTGGTTTTTGTATGGTGCCAATGCTTCTGTCACCATGTAAGGACCAAGGTCTGAGCCGCCGATACCGATGTTTACGATATCTGTGATTGCTTTACCTGTGTAACCTTTCCACTCACCGCCGATTACACGCTCAGTGAAGGATTTAATTTTTTCTAGAACCGCGTTTACCGCTGGCATTACGTCTTCGCCGCCAACCATTACAGGTTTGTTCGAGCGATTACGCAGTGCAGTGTGAAGAACAGCGCGATCTTCTGTTTTGTTGATCGCTTCACCACTGAACATCGCTCCAATTGCTGACTTAAGCTCAGTCTCGTTAGCAAGAGCGAACAGGTGCTTCAGAGTTTCCTCGTTGATTAGGTTCTTTGAGTAATCGACTAGGATGTCTGAGCCGAAGCGTGCTGAGTATTTGTCGAAACGCGCAGCGTCTTGAGCAAATAGCTCTTTTAGATCCATATCTTGTGCAGATTCGAAATGCGCAGTTAGCGCTTTCCAAGCTTGTGTTTGCGTTGGATTGATATTTTTCAACATGGTCTTTATCCCGATGTTACAGTAGGTTCCATTCCTTACAGTCTAGCGAAAACTGCGGAATCCCCGATTTAGCAAATAGAATATAAATGAGATGTTTGGGCGAATTGCCACAAAACAAGTCTTTGTAATTTTTTTTCAGTCGCCAATTATGACTGAGTGCCCTTACACTCACATTGAGTTAGGTCACGTTCCCTGTTTCGAATTTAAACAATTCATTTATGACGTTGGGAATCATATCATTTACTAATGACAGGCTCTAATTGGATTAGGATAGACGCCAAACCAAATTTTTCCAAAGGAACGCATATGTGGGCACAAAAAACTCTGCAATTAAAAGCACGTAGCCGAGGCTTTCATCTGGTCACTGATGAAATTGAACAACAATTACCACAAATCCAATCGCTTTCAGTAGGTTTGTTACATTTATTCATTCAGCATACGTCTGCCAGTTTGACTTTAAATGAAAATGCCGACCCAACAGTACGCATGGACATGGAAGCCCACTTCAATAAGTTTGTGCCTGAGCGTGCCCCTTACTACCAACATACTTATGAAGGTGATGATGACATGCCAGCTCATATAAAAGCGTCTTTGCTTGGTAGTAGTGTGACAATTCCTATTCAAAGCGGTCAATTAGCATTGGGGACATGGCAGGGCATTTACTTAGGCGAGCATCGAGACTACGGTGGCAGCCGACGCATTATCGCTACCATCAACGGCGAATAGCTTAGAGACAACAAAGGCTAACCTTAGGGTTAGCCTTTGTTTTATATCGAGTTAAAACGGTTGGTTTATCATGACTCGGAAAGTACCTTCATCGGCACCTTTTGCCATCTCTGCACGAACAACAATCCCTTCCACTTGGAAGCGTACTGCGCCACCGACGTTCCATTTCATGTCTTCATGCAATGTCTTGAGGTCATAATCGTCCGCGACTCGCCCCACTTCAACAAACGCTACCCATTGCCACCAAGGTAAGTCGTAATAGTTGATCAGAGGAATATCATCAAGCGGCTGCCAGTCTGGCAATACGCGGTATTCCGCAGAATAGTGAATCGCGCTGCGTCCATGGTAACGACCCGCCGTATAACCACGCAAGCGATACAAGCCACCCAAGCGAACTTGCTCCTGCTCTGGAGGACGACTACATACTGCGCCATCGCACTGATTCCATGTCGGTGTATCTGCAGTATAGAAATCGAATGCCAGAACTTGCTGATCAAACCAATCACCTAACGGACCTAGGGAATAGTACTGACTGTTTTGGAACTCCCACTTTAGCCATAAGTCTTCCGACTGTAAGCTGTCTGCTCCTGTGGTTAAATCAAACGAGGTATGGGAGCCTCGCGTGGTATTACGCACACTGTCGCGGTTGTCCCAGTCAAATGTCAGGCTAAACCCTGTCGCTTCTTCTTTCTTATCGTTGTAGATGTCTAATTCACGAGAAGAATAAAACGGCGTGAAGATAATTGAGCTGACACCAGAATCGACCGGAGAAGCAAAACTTACATCGCGAATAGGTTGGAATGCACCAAGTAACCCATGTTCACGAACGTTACCCCAAGGAAGCAAATACTTGAACTCGAGTTTATAGTTCTCTTCATCCCCATTGGTTATCGTTTTGTCTTCCGTTGAAGAGTTGTTTGAACCTTGATTGTCTAAGTAATATGGGTTGTCGTTAAAGCGCGCTTGATACATTTGCGTGCTAAACAAAAGATTTGATGACAAAGCGTAGTTGAAGGCAGAAAGAAAACCGACATAGCTATCTTTCTCAGAATACAGCCCCATACCAAACAATGCAGCTTGAGGTTGACCAACACCTTTTGCCACACCAGCTAAACCGATCGTGCTACCCATGGTATCCGTACTGAAATAGAACGGAACAAATGCTGAGTCTTTCTCTTTCGCGACTATCTGCGGGGATAAAAAAAGGCTGGCAGAGAATGCCAGCACTGAGAATAATCTTTTCTTCATGGGTTACTTCGAATATTCCATTTCGACGCGAGAAGTCAGTTTAGTTACCAATTCATAAGCGATAGTGCCGATGTGACTCGCCACTTCTTCTACTGGTAAATCCATACCCCACAAAATAGCTTCGTCGCTTACTTTATCAGTCGCGTCTGGACCTAAATCGACCGTCAGCATATCCATAGAAACGCGACCTGCAATTGGTACTTTGCGTCCGTTAACAAGAACTGGCGTACCATTCGGTGCTGTTCGTGGATAACCATCTCCGTACCCAACAGCAATGACACCGACTTTAGTATCTCGCTCACTGGTCCACATGCCACCATAGCCGACACTTTCACCTTTCTTCACTTCACGTACCGCGATTAAGTGCGATTTCAGTGTCATGACGGGTTTATAGCCCATGTCTTGTGCCGTTTTATCATCAAATGGAGACACGCCGTACATGATGATTCCAGGACGAACCCAATCAAGTTGACTCTGCGGCCATGCAAGCAGACCTGCCGATGCCGCTAAAGAGCGCTCTCCTTGACAGCCTGCGGTAAGCGACATAAATAAGTCGATCTGCTCTGTCGTAATACTATTACCTAGCTCATCGGCACAGCCAAAATGACTCATGTAACGTAGCGGTTTCGCCACGTTTGGACACTCTTTAAGGCGTGTGATAAATTCATCGTACTGTTCTGGACGCACACCAAGACGGTGCATGCCACTATCGATTTTGAGCCAAACGACAACTGGCGTTTCAAGCTCTGCTTGCTCCAACGCCGTCAATTGCTCTTCACAGTGAACGACCGTTTGAATGTTGTTCGTCACCAATACAGGCAAATCACCTGGCGAATAAAAACCTTCAAGTAAAAGAATCGGCTTTACTACGCCACAAGCGCGTAACTGAAGGGCTTCTTCGATACGAGCAACACCAAAAGCATCCGCATGAGTAGCGTGTTTAGCCACATGACGAAGACCATGACCGTAGCCATTCGCCTTCACCACGGCCATCACTTTGCTGTCTGGTGCTTGTTCTTTTACTCGCTGTAAGTTGTGCTGCAGTGCTGACAAGTCAATGCATGCCATCGCGGCTTTCATGTAGCTCATTGCATTACTCATCATCAATATCAAATGCTGGACCCGCGTAGTTATCAAAGCGCGAGTGTTGACCTTGGAATGTTAAGCGAACCGAACCGATAGGACCGTTACGTTGCTTACCAATAATGATTTCTGCCGTGCCTTTGTATGGGCTGTCAGGATGGTAAACCTCGTCACGGTAAATGAACATGATCAAGTCGGCATCCTGCTCGATAGAGCCCGATTCACGCAAGTCTGAGTTAACCGGACGTTTATCTGCGCGTTGCTCTAGGGAACGGTTTAGCTGTGATAGCGCAACGACAGGCACATTCAACTCTTTCGCCAACGCTTTAAGTGAGCGCGAGATTTCCGCGATTTCCAAGGTACGGTTATCCGAAAGAGCAGGCACACGCATTAGTTGAAGGTAGTCGACCATGATCATGGACAAACCACCATGCTCACGAGCGATACGACGAGCACGAGATCGCACTTCGGTTGGCGTTAGACCCGAACTGTCATCAATGTACATGTTCTTCTTGTCCATAAGAATGCCCATGGTAGAAGAAATTCGCGCCCAATCTTCATCATCTAGCTGACCAGTACGAATCTTCGTTTGGTCAACACGAGATAAGGACGCCAACATACGCATCATCAGCTGTTCAGCAGGCATCTCTAACGAGAAGATAAGTACAGGTTTGTCTTGGCTCATCGCCGCGTTTTCACACAAGTTCATCGCAAAGGTAGTTTTACCCATCGATGGACGCGCCGCCACGATAACCAAATCCGAACCTTGTAGACCTGCCGTTTTCTTGTTGAGGTCATTAAAGCCGGTCGTTACCCCCGTCACACCGTCTTGCGGGGTTTTATATAGAATCTCAATTCGCTCTAGTGTTTTCTCCAGAATGTTATCCACGTTTTGTGGACCTTCATTCTCGCTAGTGCGTGATTCTGCAATGGCGAAAACTTTACTCTCCGCCATATCAATTAAGTCTTCTGAGCTTCGACCTTGAGGATCGTAACCAGCATCAGCGATTTCGTTCGCGACACCAATCAAACCGCGTACAATCGCGCGCTCCGCGACAATATCAGCGTACGCGTTAATGTTCGCCGCACTTGGGGTGTTTTTGGCAAGATCAGCAAGGTAGGCAAAACCACCCACGTCTTCCAATTGTTCGTGACGCTCTAGGTGTTCAGATAACGTGATCAAGTCGAGAGGCTTACCATCTTCAAGAATGGTTTTAACCCCTTCAAAAATCAGGCGATGGGGACGACTATAGAAATCACTACTTACAACACGTTCGGCTACGGTGTCCCAACGTTCATTGTCTAGTAATAGACCGCCAATTACTGATTGCTCAGCTTCTAGCGAGTGAGGTGGCACCTTGAGTGCTTCGACCTGACTGTCTGAAGGTTTGCGATTTCTGTTTTCCGCCATGACTTTGCTCGATAACTACTAATGACCCAAGATTATAACCTTAAACTTAGCTAAGATGCTTCCCTCATGAGACAATTACTTGTTAAGAATTCCACAAGTGAAGAACTAAAAAGTGGCTTTTTATAGTGCGAATTTGTTCGATTACGATAGAATCTCATCAATCCGTACTGAAGCATATTGTTTGTAAAGTTTAACGCCTTCATAAAGGTGTCTAATAAGGTTCTACCACTTAGGTCTAATAAAAATTAACCTATCATTGACCCAATAAAACATCTGTATCAGTATCATGCCCCTCCTTTTTATTTACGTTCGAGGTTTTTGTGTCCCGATACTGGTTACTTGGCTTTAGCTTACTTTGCACAGGAGCATCGTACGCTGAAGAATCAGTGAAGCCAGAGCAAGAAATTGAAGTGCCCGATCCTCTAAAAACTGAGGTCGAGTTCGGCTATCAAGCTCACACAGGTAACACGGACTCTCGTTCCCTGAATGCTCGTCTGAGTGCTGAATACACTTCTGGTCGCCACCGTTCTAATGGCGAATGGAAGTACTACAACCTTTACAAAGATGGCGAAGAAGACAAGCGCTCTTCGACCTATAGCGCACAAACCGACTACAAGTTAGGTCCAAAGACATACTTGTATGGCAGTTTTAAAGGGGTTGATTCACGCTACAGTGCTTACTTTAAAGACTACACTCTTTCTGGCGGTCTGGGTTACCAGTTCGCTTATACTGAAAACTTCACCCTTGAGGCAGAAATTGGTCCTGGTTTTCGCTACCAAGAGCCAAATTTAGATGAGATTGATGATGATGACATCGTCTTTCCAGATATCGTTCAAGAAGGGATCTTGCGTGGTAACATCAATACCACGTGGCATGCACTTGATAACTTGAGCCTTTCTGCAGATATCACGTTAGTGAGTGGTAGAAGTAACACGCGTGTCGACAGTGATCTTAGTGTTACCAATGACATTACCGAAGACATTGCTCTTAAATTAGCGCACTCTCGCCAATATCACGATAAAGTGCCAGAGGGCTTGAGCAAGGCGGATAGTGTATTTTCCGTCAACCTTTTGTTTGCCTTCTAACTCCCGCTTTTCATCATATTCAGACATAAAAAAAGCACCTCCGAGGAGGTGCTTTTTACTATTTCGCTTGGTACTGAATTACTCAGCAGCAACAACTTGTAGGTTGATTGTAGCGAAAACTTCAGAGTGAAGTTGAACGCTGATCTCGAACTCACCAGTGTTACGTAGAGCACCTTCAGGAAGGCGAACTTCGCTCTTAGCAACTTCAACGCCTGCAGCTGTGATAGCTTCAGCGATGTCACGAGTACCGATAGAACCGAATAGTTTGCCTTCGTCACCAGCTTTAGAAGCAAGAACAACTGCTTCTAGAGCGTTAACTTTCTCAGCACGAGCTTCAGCAGCAGCTAGTTGCTCAGCAACTTTAGCTTCTAGTTCAGCGCGACGAGCTTCGAACATTTCAACGTTGCCTTTAGTCGCCATAACTGCTTTACCTTGAGGGATAAGGAAGTTACGTGCGTAGCCAGATTTAACGTTTACTGTGTCGCCAAGACCACCTAGGTTACCGATTTTATCAAGTAGAATAACTTGCATTGCTTAATCCTCTTTCTTAATAAAACGACCGATTACTGATGCTTATCAGTGTACGGTAGTAGAGCTAGGTAGCGTGAACGCTTGATAGCGCGAGCTAGTTGACGTTGGTATTTAGCGCTTGTACCAGTGATACGGCTAGGAACGATTTTACCAGCTTCAGTGATGTAGTTTTTAAGAGTTGCTACGTCTTTGTAATCAATCTCTTGTACGCCTTCTGCAGTGAAACGGCAGAATTTACGACGACGGAAGAAACGAGCCATGGGCTATCTCCTGATCTTAAATTTGAGTAATGTTGTCGGCGATAACACTAACTTCCTAAATCTTTCGATTGGAGTGACAAGTGATAAGCTCACTTATCTTAATGCTACTGCCTTGTACTAAATCTGAGTGAATACTTGTGACCTAAGCCCAGTGACGACTACCTGTCTAAATCTGCAGAGTAAAACTCTATCCGAAACCAACAGTGTCTTATTATCAATAGGCTTAATTACGAATGGGCAATTTGGCAATGAAGCCAAGTAGCACCATCCGGATGGTCAAAAGAAAAATTACTCAGCAGCTGCTTCTGGCTTAGCTTCAGCACGCTCTTCGCGACGAGGAGCACGCTCTTCTTTCTGCTTAAGCATGATAGATTGCTCAGTGATAGCCGCTTTAGTACGCATGATCATGTTACGTAGAACTGCATCGTTGAAACGGAAAGCAGTTTCTAGCTCATCGATTACAGCTTGGTCAGCTTCAACGTTCATTAGAACGTAGTGAGCTTTGTGAAGCTTGTTGATTGGGTAAGCCAGTTGACGACGACCCCAGTCTTCTAGACGGTGGATTTTACCGCCAGCTTCAGTGATTGAACCAGTGTAACGCTCGATCATGCCAGCAACTTGCTCGCTTTGATCTGGGTGCACCATGAATACGATTTCGTAATGACGCATTGGTTGCTCCTTACGGATTATTCAGCTTCCACAAATGGCTCAGTCGTCCAGAGGAAGCAAGGAACTAAAGAAAATTGACTGAGTTTTAAGGAGCACGAATAGTACAGAAAGGACGCAAAATAGGCAAGTGATTATTTGCACACCGCGATGGATATTTTTTCTCGGTTCGCGCTAGAAACAACAAAGGCTGCCGGTACGGTGGCAGCCTTTCAAATCATAGCGTTAACGCGCTAGTTTAAGAACGTGTTTATCCGCGCTTATTTTGCTTCTGCAAGCTCAGCGCGCATTTTATCGATCACTTGCTTGTAATCTGGCTCACTGAAAATCGCAGAGCCAGCAACAAACATATCTGCACCCGCTTCTGCGATTTCACGAATGTTGTCCACCTTCACACCACCATCGATTTCTAGGCGAATATCACGACCAGACTCATCAATCATCTTACGCACTGCGCGCAGTTTATCTAATGTGTGAGGAATGAATGATTGACCACCAAAACCTGGGTTAACTGACATCAGTAGGATCAAGTCAACTTTATCCATAATGAACTCAAGGTGAGCAAGTGGGGTTGCAGGGTTTAGAACCACGCCAGCTTTACAGCCGTGCTCTTTGATTAGTTGAAGCGTACGGTCTACGTGCTCAGATGCCTCAACGTGGAAAGTAATCATTGATGCACCTGCTTTCGCGAAATCAGGAATGATGCGATCGACTGGCTTCACCATTAGATGTACATCAATTGGAGCTGTGATGCCGTAATCACGTAGCGCTTTACACACTGGAGCACCAAAAGTCAGGTTTGGTACATAGTGGTTATCCATAACGTCGAAGTGCACCACATCCGCACCCGCTGCGAGAACTTTCTCTACGTCTTCACCGAGACGAGCAAAATCAGCCGATAAAATGGATGGAGCAATTAGAAAATCTTTCATACCTGACCTCAGTAGTGGCGAGCAAACAGCAAACAATTTGCGCGCAATTCTACCGAAGCCAGTGGGGAGATCCACTATTTCAATGCAATAGTGTGAGAATTAAGAGTCAGATTTGTCCGCGTCAGGTGCACGAAATAGCGCCAGCAACTCGTCAACTTTATTACGGCCACTGCCATTACGACTGATGGTTCGCTTCACTTTTACGACATTAAGCTCCGCACCATGATAAAGGCGACGCGTTAATGTCGTGTCATGGTTTGAGATCAGAACAGGGATACCACGTTCAGTTGCGGCTTTCTCTGCAATATCAGCCAATGCAGCTTGATCATCCAGCGTAAAGCCGTTGCCAGCATAAGAGGTAAAGTTCGCCGTGTTCGACAACGGTGCGTACGGTGGATCGCAATAAACCACACTGCCTTTACGCGCTCGACTGAACGTTTCTGGGTAACCTTCACATACGAACGTCGCTTTCTTTGCTTTTTCAGCAAAGAATTCTAGCTCCGCTTCTGGGAAATAAGGCTTTTTGTAAGAACCAAACGGGACATTAAAGCCGCCTTTTTTGTTATAACGACATAAGCCATTAAAGCCAAAGCGGTTCATGTATAGGAACGCCAACGAGCGGTACATCACGTCATCTGTTTTATTAAACTCGGCGCGAATATTCAAGTACGCTTCTTTGCGATTGTTCTCTGCAACAAACCAGCGCTTCGCTTCTGAGATGTACTCTTCAGGACGCTCTTTTAGTAAGTTATAGAGATTAATCAGGTCGGGGTTAATATCCGCCAGTAGATAGTGGTCATAGTCGGTATTTAGAAAAACCGAGCCAGCACCAACAAAAGGTTCAACTAGCTTTCGAGCCGGTGGTAAATGACGTTGGATGTCTTCAACCAGACCGTATTTGCCTCCTGCCCACTTAAGAAAGGCTCGTTGCTTTTTCATCTACTGCTCTATCTATCGACCAAAAATTAAGGCTGCGGAATGTAACATATTTTTCAACGAAGCTCAGGATTATTTCACGCGATCAATTTCTCGATGTACTTGACCCAGTGATTTTGCCCATGGACTCACCGATTTAAGTGCATCTGGCAAGCTTTCAACAGCGTCTCGCGCCAGCTGAATCGTAGGGTAATCTTGGTAAGTGATAATGTACCACTCTGTTCCGCTACGAACGGTTGGATAAATTCTCACCTGACCATTTAAGTCGTACTTATCAAGGAACGCTTGTACATCCTCCATCGCCGTCATTGCCCCCAACTGTAAAGTGTAAGCACGAGGCGATAGTGCTTTCAGCTCTTCTCGAGCAAAAGAGAACTTCACTATCGGTTTTCCAGACGTCGCTTTCTCTGCTTCAGGCTGCTGACCGGTTTGAACCACATTGATCAATGAGGAATTTGATGCACTTTTCGCTTGAGGGATAGATTCTTCGACAACCGTTTCAATGTTAGTGGTATCGGCTGCTTCAGGCTTACCTTCTAGAAGTGCGTCAACGACATCCGACTCAATCACAACGCGTTGCTGCTTATCTTCGCTGCCGACACTCGCTACTTCACTCGTTACCGCTGGAGGAAGAGCATCTGAATCATCCGTAGCGTCTGTCAGGTTAGTATCATCCGAAGGCTCTGAGCCATCATCCATCGATGAATCTGCACGACTGATTTGAGCCTCTGGCTCGTTTAGAGTTGGAATGGCAGTTTGCTCAATGACTTCAGTGATTTGCTGCGCTTTATCATCAGGGCTTGGTTGATTATACATCCACCAATATCCACCAGCCGCCAACAAAAGTAATACCAGCACAACGAGTGCAATGTTAAGGGGCGAACCGACAATTGAGCGGATAATGATCCTTTTTTCCACTTTCATCTCTCCTAAAGCCATGATGTCACCCGGTACCGGGTCAACTTTCTTGAATGCATCTCGAACGCGTTTTTCAGAGTCATCATCGACATATCGAATCACTAGCGACTCAAAAAAGCGACGAGCTTCAACTTCTGACAGCATATCAATATCGAGTTCAACTGGCTTGTACTCTTGTCCGTAGCTAATACGCGACAATACTGACTCTAAACGCCCAGTTTGCGTGAACAGTAAGACGTTGATTTTCCAATTTGGATTGGCTTGCGCTGCAAGCACTAGCATCCATAACTCTGAAACTAGGTTTTCACTCAACAAATGCGCATCATCGACCACGATGGCAATATCGCACGTGTCATCACCTAAGATTCTCTCCAAGCTATCGAGCAAAGTATCTTGCTGATTGAACAACGCATCCGAGACGATCTGACTCAAGATAAGCATGCGACGCTGCACATCATCTTGATTTGAATGACAAAGTAACAAACATTGATTTTTGTTACTGGCACCGAACTCAAGGTATCGCTGTGCCAACCAAGATTTTCCGTACCCGGCTTGACCATTAACAGCGATCAGATTAGACGCAAAGTTAGTTAATAAGCCTAATCGGTCTAATAACTCGGTTTGTGAATCCAATTCAAGAACGTGAGCGAAACTCATCTAAATAACCTTAATAAACTACAAGAATGACGCCCCAAGGCGCCATTACAAGGTTAAATGTCTCGACCGAAGTCGATAGCTTGTTTGATTATGTCTTGCGGCGTATCAGCAATGACTTCGGCACTACCAATACCCGTAGGTAAAACTAAGCGTAATTGACCAGACAATACTTTTTTGTCGCGCATCATGTGCGTCATGAAGTCATCAAAAGTCATGCTATCTGGCGTATGCACTGGCAGTTTTGCTCGGCGCATAATGGAAATGATGCGATCAAGCTGCTCTTGCGAAATTAATCCACGCAAATGAGATGTTTTCGCCGCCATAATCGTACCCGAAGATACCGCTTCACCGTGTAGCCAGTTACCATAGCCAAGTTCAGCTTCAATGGCATGGCCAAAGGTATGACCCAGGTTCAACAGCGCTCGAATGCCCGACTCTTTCTCATCTTGAGCAACCACTTCCGCTTTGATTTCACAACAACGTGCAATAGCGTAAGTTAGCGCCTCTTCGTCAAGTGCATACAATCGTTCTAGATTCTCTTCTAGCCAATCGAAAAAAGCAGGATCGTAAATGATGCCGTATTTGATCACTTCTGCAATACCCGCTGCAAACTCGCGTTCTGGCAGTGTCGATAGGCAGTTGGTATCGATGATAACGGCTTTAGGTTGGTAGAAGGCACCAATCATGTTTTTGCCCAGCGGATGGTTAACTGCGGTTTTACCACCAACTGATGAATCCACTTGAGACAATAATGTGGTTGGGATTTGAATGAAATCAACACCACGTTGGTAACACGCCGAAGCAAAACCTACCAAGTCGCCAATAACACCACCACCTAACGCAATAATCACCACATCACGAGCATAACTTCCCTCTAGCAGGAAGTTCATGACTTGATTAAATACGTCTAAGCTTTTGTATTGTTCGCCATCTGGCAATTCAAGCAGGGATGCATCACAACCGAGCTGTTTTAGTTGGCTAAGAATTTTATCCGCATACAGAGGCGCGACCGTAACATTACTTATCACAACCACTTTCTGATTTGCGTTTTTGCTTGAAAGAATTTGAGAAAGGTACGCCGGGTCTTCAAATAACCCGGCGCCAATTGAGATTGGGTAGCTACGCTCTGCTAGATTGACCGTAATCCGTTCCATCGGTGTGCTCCAATTTGAAAAAGATAAATGCTTATCTCTCTTCTAGCATTTTTACGATCTGGTTGGCTACCACTTTTGCACTCTGATCGTCAGTACGAACTGTGTAATCCGCTACTTCTTCGTATAGAGGGTTACGTTCGCCTGCCAAACTTTCCAACACTTCACGAGGGTTTTCAGTTTGAAGTAGAGGACGCTTCTTGTCGCGGTTTGTACGCGCAAGTTGCTTTTCAATAGTTGTTTCTAGGTAAACAACAACACCACGTGCTGAAAGACGGTTACGGTTTTCTTTGCTCTTAACAGAACCACCGCCTGTTGCTAGCACGATGCCTTGCTCTTGAGTTAGGTCTTCAAGTACCGCTTCTTCGCGCTTACGGAAGCCTTCTTCGCCTTCTACATCAAAAACCCAAGCAATGTCTGCACCAGTGCGTTCTTCGATCACTGTATCAGAGTCTACGAACTCCATATGCAGTTGCTGTGCTAGATGTCTACCAATTGTACTTTTGCCGGCACCCATTGGGCCAACAAGGAAAATATTACGTTTCTCAGCCATATTTAGCGATAATTTACAACGTTAATTCAATAAGATCGCCACAAGAAACACACAGCCAAACTGCTGTTCTACAAGGCTTGTGGCACCAATTCCTCACAGATAATTCGTGATAAGACCCGAAATTATCCAAGCATGGTGCCACTAATGCAACTTTATTTTTGATCTAATCGATTTTTTACTCGCTGAGTCTTACTGAATCACCACTTTAGGCGTCACAAAAATCAGCAACTCACTTTTACCGACATTTTCGTAACTTCGGCGGAAAAGTGCCCCTAACAGCGGTAAATCACCTAATAAAGGTACCTTATCGACGGAGTTTGTAATGCTGTGTTGGAAAATACCACCAAGCACAACCGTCTCACCATTATTCACCAATACTTGAGTGCCAATACGCTGAGTATCAATCGCAACTGCCTCACCGGTACCAGTTTTTACCACTTGACCCGGTCTATCTTGCGTAACACTCAAATCCAGCACCAAACGGTTATCAGGCGTGATCTGTGGTGTCACTTTTAAGCTCAGCACCGCTTTTTTGAACGTTACGGATGTCGCACCGCTGGAAGAGGATTCTAGGTAAGGAATTTCAGTACCTTGTTCAATATAAGCTGGCTTCTTATTGGTAGTAATTAAACGCGGACTAGAAATGATTTCTGCTTTTGATTCTTGTTGCAACGCAGACAACTCTAAATCCAACAAAGTATCAGACCCTAGTTTCGCAACTTGGAAAGCAATACTGGTTGCATTCGGGCTGGTTGCAGCAAGGTTAACGTTCAGGAAGTCATCAATACCAACACTGCCGCCACCGTCTTCACCATCGCCGTCGCCACCGCCGCCATCGTAGAGACCAATAGTTGCAAGGTTGTTCTCGATCGATCCACCAACCGTATGACTACCATTAATCGATGTGAAGCCCCAGCGAACGCCAAGTTCATCCATGTTACCTTCATTGATAGTCACGATACGTGCTTCAATCTGAACTTGTTTTACTGGAATATCTAATGATTCAATGATTTCACGAATTACTTGAATATTCTCCGGCAACTCACGGATCAATAATGAGTTAGTACGCTCATCAATCGTCATGCTGCCACGATCAGAAAGCATACTAATGTTACCTTCACCGTTAATCATCTCTGCAATATCCGATGCTTTCGCAAAATTCACTTTGATAATTTCAGAAGAAAGTTCACCCATTTCTTGTTCAAGCTTTTGTTTTTCTAGTTGTTGCTTCTCGCGCAGATCGAGCTCATCCTTCGGAGCAACCAAAATAACGTTACCATCTACACGCTTATCCAAGCCTTTGACTTGAAGGATGATATCCAGCACTTGTTGCCAAGGTACACCGTCCAAACGCAAGGTCAGGTTCCCTTCAACTGAGTCTGAAACCACAAGGTTAAACTGGTTGTAATCAGCAATAAGCTGCAGCACATTTCGCACCGGAATATCTTGGAAGTTAATCGAAATCAACTTGCCTTCTTTTTCCAGAATACTTTTGTCTGGTGCTTTTTCGTTGGCTTTGAGCTTACCAACCTTCACCTCTAGATAACGCCCTGTGAGGCGATAGTCATGGGTATAATCTTCATCAATGTAAGCGACCAAACGCGTCGTAGAGGTATCGCGGAAAACCTCAACACTCTCTACCACTGTAGAGAAGTCTTTTACATCAAGTAGATAAAGCTGATCGTCTTTAACTGACGTATTGAGCAAGTCGATACTTAAACCTTCTTGCACACGCTTGATATCAACAATAGCAGCTGGCGATGCAAGCTCTACGACGATAACCGCGTCTTTATCTTTATTAGTACGGAAGTCGATGCTCTTAAGCGAGTTAGACTTTACTTCTTCCGCTGCGACTAAAGGGGCTAAAAGTAGAAACAACCATAAAGAGAAGAGCCCTGTTAGCTTCCTTGGTGTCAGTGTTAATCCTTGTCTCATTTTCATCATTACTCAATATCAAAAATAAATGCAGCTATGCCTATCTCAAAGCCAACTTAACTTTGCGTTTTTGCCAACAGCCCAAACCGTCTGGCAAGGTTTCATTAATCAATAAATAGTTGTGGGATACATGGGTAACCTTGCCATTGTTGCGTCCGAGGTATTGACCTGGTTTTACTTTGTAAACAGTGCCATTCGGAGCCTGAACCAACCCAGAAACACTGCTGCCGATACCCATCACACCCTTCAAGCGCAGTTGCGCAAGAGGAAACCTTTCCAATTTGCCAGTTCGCTTTCTTGAAGGAGGTTGCCAGCAGTCTTTTCTTGCAACAGGTTGAGTCGCAATCGTTGCCTCTTTTGGTAATTCGAAAGGTGCACGCAATATTTCGGGTTCGTAATTAACGACAACATACTCTTCAACAGGCTGCAGTTTGGTGACATCACGGCGAGCTTGGTTCTCCACGTCACGAATAAATTCCGTCAGTGATTCATCATTGGCTTGGCAGGCAGTCAAAACGCCAGCAATACACACCATCAGCAAAGATTTACTTCTCATCTTTCTTCACCTCTGGTTTGAACTGGTAAGTGTTTGCTTTCACACGAAAGTGCAGAGTTTCACTCTCTTGGCTGACACGCTGCCAAGTCACGTCTTTAAAAGTGATGATGCGTGGCAACGTCGCAATCGCTTGGGAGAAACGACCGATATCATGAAAATCCCCTGTCAACTCAATGTCGAGCGGTAAACGATAAAGGAAGTGTTCTGATTGCTTATCACCCCAGTCGATTCGGGTGAACGTCAACTTATTATCAATTCCGAGTTCATTCACCGAAGCCAACATGGTTGCCAGCTCTTTCTGTGCAGGCAGTTGTTGCAGTAGCAATTCGTATCGAGTAGTAAGCTCATCAAGTTGCGATTGCAATTGAGGCAAAGCAGCGACTTTGTTCGCTTTGATCCGTAACGCAACTTTTAAGGTTTGTTCTTCTTGAATAAGGTTATTCAGCTGTTCTTGCTCTGGCTTTAAATAAAACCAATAACCAAGACCTTGAATCAGCACAACTAACAACAAGATCACTACTATCTGAGGCACCAATGGCCACTCAGCGATCTCATCCATTTCTAGATCTTGCCAATTAACCATGTTGGTTACCTCCTTTCACCGAGGCGTCTTTGAACATGAAGGAAACTTTGAAAGTCTGAAACTCTTTCCCAAAACGCGCTTTACCATGAACGATAGAATGCATGTCGACATCTAGCAGCTTGGCTGAACGCTCCATGTTGTCGAGCATGGTGGCCAAGCGAGGTGTACTATCAGAGATACCCGAGATTTCAATTTCATAATCATTCATTTTGATCTTATCGACGTAGACTCCTTCAGGGATCACCGACGGCATCAGGTTCATGAACTCCGTGGTTTTATTACGCCCATTTTGCAAACCTTCAACGATCTTTAACCTCTCCAAGATCTTGCTGTGCTCTTGTTCAGCAATCTTCATCGCTTCGATTCGTTTATCAAGCTGGGAGATATAGTGCGCCAAATAATCAAGGCGCTGCTGTTGTTGATCTTGCTGATATTGATAGAACTTACCAATGCCCCATTGCACGCCCAACGCAACAATCACCCCCAAGACGATCAAACTCAGAAAGCGGCGGCGGTGTTCTTCACGTTGATTCTCACGCCACGCAAGGAGGTTAATGTGATACAGCATGTTTGCCTCCTAGCCATTGAATACCTCTAACCGCTAAGCCCGCAGCCGCAGTAAAATGCTGCCAATCTGCTGCACGGCGTTTGCGTTTCGATACTTTCATCTCGAATAGACCGAGCGGATTAAGCAACTCACACTCCAATGCCAACTGACTTGAAAGTTCTTCTGCTAACATTGGCGTAGCTGCACCTTCACCAGACAACCAAATGCCTTTGATGTCTTGATTTCCATTAATCGAGGTATAGAGCTGAATCTGGCGCTTTACACGATCAACGATTTGTCGATTAAACTGCTCAGTAGCAACTTGCGAGTCTTCAGCAAGAGGGTCTTGTTGAAATAGATCATTTGAAGTGCGCGTGCCGTAAGGAAATTCCTTGTGGAACAATTCACTCTGCTCTGTAAACATGGTGAAAGAGCTGCTCAATGCACTGATATCCAACAAGCAATACTTGCTCTTTTCAGGGAAGCGCTCGACAGCCAGTTTCCATATATGCCCTAAACTTTGTGAATGCACGTCCACCAGCACGGTTTTCAAGCCTGACTTTTGCAGAGCATCGACACGAGTTTCAACGACATCTTTGCGAGTCGCGAATACTTGATAACTGTCTGTTCCACGCATCTGCTCATCGGCATCAAGCTTTACAAAATCAAGACTGAGCTCTTCAACAGGAAATGGGGATTGATGCGAGAAAGCTTGCACCACGGCAAACTCTTTCTCACTCTCCTCCAAGTTCTGCTCAATTTGCAGCTTCTTGCTGATCACAGCGTTGTCAGGAACAGAAATTGCGACCCGTCGAGCCCAAAATGGCAGCTCTTTTCTTATCTCTTTAAGGGTCTTTACAATTTCTTGATGATTTATGGTGTTATTTTCAGCGACAATACCTTCCTTAAGTATTATTTCTTTGTAACCCAATAAGGCGTAACTGTTGCCATTGGGTTTAAGTACCACGGCTTTGAGGCTGTTATGGCCAATATCTATGCCCGTAACTAATAGCTTATCCATCTCTACTCTCGCTCCGAAATTCCTGCGTGCTTATGTAGTTAGCGCACAGAGAATTTTCTTCGTGCAAAGGTTGTTATTAGCACCCAAATAGGAGTTAATACCTCTTATGTGCTAAATTTTTGACCTAAGAGTACAAGGGTTTGCCGTTACACAGCCTCAACCAATCAGGGATTCTCCGGTGAAGTTCATAAAGCGTTTATTATTTTTAACATTGATTTGCATAATTCTTGGAGTCACCACAATTTTTGGCTTCTATCAGTACGTGAAGCCTGAATTGCCAGATGTTGCAACCCTAAAAGATGTTGAATTACAAACACCTATGCAGGTTTTTAGTCAAGATGGGAAACTGATCGCACAGTTTGGCGAGAAGCGCCGAATTCCTGTTACCTACGACGAAATTCCGCAAGATTTGATTCACGCGCTGATTGCGACCGAAGATAGCCGCTTTTATGAGCACCCTGGTATCGATCCAATCGGTATTACTCGTGCTGCTGTTGTGGTGGCATTATCTGGTTCTGCAAAACAAGGTGCGAGTACCATCACTCAGCAGCTAGCGCGTAACTTCTTCTTATCAAATGAGAAGAAAATCATGCGTAAAGTAAAAGAGATCTTCATTGCGATTCACATTGAGCAGTTGTTGACAAAACAAGAGATCATGGAGCTATACGTTAACAAGATTTTCCTTGGCTACCGCTCTTACGGTTTTGGTGCAGCCGCTCAGGTTTATTTCGGTAAGAGTTTGAATGAACTGACTCTCAGCGAGATTGCTACGTTAGCAGGTATGCCAAAAGCGCCATCAACCATGAACCCACTTTACTCACTAGAGCGAGCGACAAAGCGTCGTAATGTGGTGTTGATGCGTATGCTGGATGAGAAATACATCACTCAAGCGCAATACGATGAAGCACGCTCAGAGCCAATTGTGGCACGCTACCATAGCGCTGAAATCGAACTGTCTGCCCCATACGTCGCAGAACTAGCACGTTCTTGGGCAGTAAAAGAATACGGTGCAGACAAAGCGTATACGTCTGGTTTGAACATTTACATGACGGTAGATTCCAAGCTTCAAGACGCAGCAAACAAAGCATCCATCAACAATATCCTTGCTTACGATGAACGTCACGGCTATCGCGGAGCAGAGAAAGTACTGTGGAAACAAGGCGAACCTGCTTGGGATACAGAGCAGATTGAGAAGCATCTGAAGAAGCAGCCAACATATGGTCAACTTTATCCAGCGGTTGTGACCAAAGTAGACGGTAAAACGGCACAAGTTTGGGTGAAAAACAACGACGAACAAACTCTCGCTTGGACAGGCATGAGCTGGGCTCGTAAGTTCCTGACTGATGAACGCCAAGGCGCAGCACCAAAATCAGCGCAAGAGATCCTAGAAGTCGGCCAGCAAGTTTGGGTTCGCGAAGTCAGCACAACTGACAAAGATGGCAACACCATCAACAATTGGAAGTTGAGCCAAGTGCCAAATGCAAACACCGCGTTTGTCGCAATGAACCCAGAAAATGGTGCGGTACTTTCTCTCGTTGGTGGTTTTAACTTCGTCCATAGCAAATTTAACCGTGCGACCATGTCGGTCCGTCAGGTAGGTTCAAGTATTAAGCCTTTCATCTACTCTGCTGCGATCAATAAAGGTCTAACGCTGGCATCATTAGTTAACGATGCTCCCATCAACAAATGGGATGCAGGTTCTGGTTCGGCATGGCGTCCGAAGAACTCACCACCGACATACATTGGTCCTACTCGTCTACGTATCGGTTTAGCACAATCGAAAAACGTAATGGCGGTGCGCACTTTGCGTGAAGTAGGCTTAGATGCGACTCGCGAATACCTGACTCGCTTTGGTTTTGATATCAATGAAGTGCCGCGTTCAGAGACTATTGCGCTTGGTGCGGGTAGCTTAACGCCGATGAAAGTAGCACAAGGTTACTCGGTCTTTGCCAACGGTGGTTACTATGTTGAACCATTCTACATTGACCACGTTGAAGACTCTTTCGGTGAAGTGCTATTTAAAGCCAATCCAAAAGTTATCTGTCAGCATGATTGCCCTCAAATGGAGCAAGAAGCGCCGGTTGAAGATAAGTTTGCCGCAGAGTTTGGCGAGCAAGATATCGCAATGGATGAGCCAACATCAGACAACGCATTAGAAGACGATACACCACAATATGCGAAGCAAGTTATCTCAGCACAAAACGCATTCTTAATGCGTGAGATGATGTACAGCAACATTTGGGGCGGCGGTAGCTGGCGTGATGGTACCGGTTGGAACGGCACAGGTTGGCGCGCTCAGAAACTCGAACGCCGCGATATTGGCGGTAAGACCGGTACAACCAACGATTCAAAAGATACATGGTATAACGGTTACGGTCCGGGCATTGTCGCTATTGCATGGGTTGGCTTTGACGATCACTCCCGCACTCTAGGTCGAACGACTGTGAACAGCAACCTTGGTAAAGGGCAGATTTCTGGTGCGGAATCGGGGGCGAAGACAGCTGAGCCAGCTTGGATTGATTTCATGCGCGTCGCACTTGAAGGTACGCCTCAAAAAGCGAAAAACATCCCAGAAGATATCGTCCGTGTTCGTATTGATCGTGATAGCGGTCTTCTGACTCATAAAGTCGATGGTTCATCCATGTTCGAATATTTTGAGAAAGGAACTGAGCCAACTGAGTACGTCGGTAACAGTTTAGAAGACAGTATCTATTCAGGTGGTGGTAGCAGCTCAGAAGAGTTGTTCTAACAACCACTCATCAGATAAAACAAAAAAGGGAGCCATTGGGCTCCCTTTTCTTATATTAACTTGCGCTTAAGCGGCAATAGAGTTTTCCTGAGCCTCTAGTACCCCTTTAATCGTTGCAGCCAAGGTTTCGAAACGAGCACGCAGTGGAGAGCCCGGACGATAAACTAAAACAATGCTGCGCGAAGGCGTTGGATTAATCGCAGGGACATAACAGACACCATCCTTCTTCTTCTCATGCGGTACAGATAACTGTGGTAATAACGTGATACCTGCGCCCGCCGCAACCATATTACGTAATGTTTCTAGGCTGGTGGCTTTAAAGCGCTCGTCATCTTTTGCTCCTGCAGCAAAGCAAAAACCAAGCGCTTGGTCGCGTAGGCAGTGACCATCTCCTAGCGCCAAAACGGTTCGCCCATTAAGATCCAACATGTCTATATGGTCTAAACCAGCCCATTCGTGATCGCAAGGTACAGCAACACTCAACGGCTCGTTATAGACTTCAATCTCTTTAAACGGAGCTGTTTCATCAACTGACGCTAGAACAAGACAATCAAGCTTACCTTCTTCCAACTGACGTACCAGTTGGTGGGTTTGAGCCTCATGTAAAAACAATTCTAACTCAGGAAACTCTTCTTTCAGTCGAGGGACTATTTTGGGCAATAGGTAAGGACCAACGGTTGGAATAAAGCCAATGTGCATTGGACCGGTCATCGCACCGCTTTGACCGCTCGCCATATCTTTGAAAGTTTTCACTTCACTTAAGATGCGTTTTGCTTGCTCCACCAATTGCAAACCAGAATCAGTAAACAGCACTCGACGGCTGCTCCTTTCTAGTAAGGCTGTACCAAGTTCGTCTTCCAGTTTTCGAATCTGGCCACTTAAAGTTGGTTGGCTAACAAAACAGGCTTCTGCTGCTTTTCGAAAATGCTTGTGCTCCGCAAGCGCCACCAAGTACTCAAAATCTCGGATATTCATACGTACGATTCGCTTCTTGTCTGGCGATAGAAATAATCTATCAAAACCATAGCATTAAACGATTAGAGCTATCAAAGTTTTTTTTCAATAATGAGCTCAACAAAACGAAACTGAGCGACAAATAACGCTAAGCTCGAAAACGAATTATTTCATAAATTTAAAAAGGAAATCATCATGTTTGCATCAAAAGAAGGTCAAGCTGTACCACAAGTTACTTTTCCTGTTCGTAAAGGTGACGCATGGGTGAATGTAACCACGGATGAACTGTTTAAAGACAGAACGGTTATCGTATTCAGCTTGCCAGGTGCGTTTACTCCAACCTGTTCGTCAAGCCACCTACCTCGTTACAACGAGTTATTCTCAGTATTTAAAGAGCATGGTGTGGATGAGATTCTATGTGTATCAGTAAACGACACGTTTGTAATGAATGCATGGAAAGCTGACCAAGAAGCTGAAAACATCACTTTCATCCCAGATGGTAACGGTGAGTTCACAGATGGCATGGGTATGCTAGTAGACAAAAACGACATCGGCTTCGGCAAGCGTTCATGGCGTTACAGCATGCTAGTGAAAAACGGTGTGGTTGAGAAAATGTTTATTGAACCAAACGAACCAGGCGACCCGTTCAAAGTTTCTGATGCAGACACAATGATGAACTACGTAGCACCTGAGTACAAAACTCAAGAATCGATCACTGTGTTCACTAAACCAGGTTGCCCTTTCTGCATGAAAGCGAAACAAAATCTGATTGACCACGGTCTTCAATATGAAGAAGTGATTTTGGGTAAAGACGCAACAACAGTCAGTCTACGTGCAATTTCGGGTCGTACGACGGTTCCTCAAGTGTTCATCGGTGGTAAACACATCGGTGGTAGCGAAGAATTAGAAGCTTACCTAGGTTAATAATTTGCCTAATGGGCTTGGGTTGGCAATTTAGCTGTCCAGAACTCAGCCCTCAGTCTCCCGGAGCATCCCTCGCCCGGGAGACTACCCCCTCAATCACTTCCTATGCTTAGTCTTGATCACTGCTCTTCTTCGGACTATCAAGATTAATGAACTCAAATTCACTCTTCTAAACTTAGTCATCTCAACTCAGTTTGGACAAAACGAGAATCCATTATGAAACAGTTAAATGTTGACGTAGCAATCATTGGTGGTGGTACAGCAGGTCTTGGTGCATACCGCGCAGCAAAAGCACACACAGACAGTGTTGTGATGATCGAAGGTGGTCCTTACGGCACAACATGTGCTCGTGTAGGTTGTATGCCCTCAAAACTTTTGATCGCTGCTGCAGAAAGCGTACATCAAATCGAGAAAGCACCAGGTTTCGGCGTGCACCCACAAGGCGAGATTTACATTAACGGTCGTGAAGTAATGGATCGAGTAAAGCGTGAACGTGACCGCTTTGTTGGCTTTGTGTTGGAAGGCGTCGATGAGATCCCTGCTGAAGATAAAGTTTCAGGCTATGCCAAGTTTATTGATGACAATACGCTAGTCGTTAATGACCACACTCAGATCACTGCAAAACGCATTGTGATCGCAACAGGCTCACGTCCAGCATACCCAGCGGTATGGAATGAGCTCGGCGATCGCCTAGTCATTAACGATGATGTATTCGATTGGGATGACTTGCCAGAATCCGTTGCAGTATTTGGTCCAGGTGTCATTGGTCTTGAATTGGGTCAAGCGCTGCATCGTTTAGGAGTGAATGTGAAGCTATTTGGCCTTGGTGGTCAAGTAGGACCATTGACGGACCCTGAAGTGATGGCGTACGCCGATAAAGCATTCAAAGAAGAGTTTTACCTTGATGCCGATGTAAAAATCGAAAGCATGAAACGTATTGCTTCGCCAAAAAATAACGGTGAAGATAAGGTCGAAATTCAGTTCATCAACCACGATGGTGAACTAGAAACCTTTATTGTCGATTACGTATTGGCAGCTACAGGTCGTCGCCCGAATGTGGATAAGCTCGCGATTGAAAACACCAGTGTGGCATTAGATGAGCGCGGCGTACCAACGGCGGATCACTATACATTGCAAACTTCGGTAGAGAGCATCTTCATCGCAGGTGATGCAAGTAACCAAATTCCACTGCTTCATGAAGCGGCAGACCAAGGTCGTATTGCTGGTGATAACGCTGGCCGCTTTCCTGATATTCGTGCAGGTTTGCGCCGCTCGCCTATTTCTGCTGTATTCTCTGATCCACAAATTGCCATGGTTGGTGAAACCTTTAAGCAATTGGAAGCACGTTTAGGCACCTGCGGCTGTTTCGCAACCGGAGAGGTCTCGTTTGAAAGCCAAGGTCGCTCACGAGTGATGCTACGCAATAAAGGCATATTGCATGTGTACGGAGAACAAGGCACCGGACGCTTCTTGGGCGCAGAAATGATGGGACCAAACGCCGAGCACTTAGCCCACCTGCTCGCTTGGGCACATCAAAATAAAATGACAGTTTCAGCAATGTTGGATATGCCGTTTTACCACCCAGTAATTGAAGAAGGCGTTCGCACCGCACTGCGAGATTTGAATGCAAAACTTCACTTAGGTCCAGAGACAATCAAGCACTGCCTAGACTGTGGTCCTGGTTGCTAATCCTGCCCTCATTTTCCTTAACATCGATAAACAAAAAGCCTCGTCATAGACGAGGCTTTCTTCTTTCAGCTTTATCAATTCAAGAATCAATAGAGCTGTGGTTATGCAGTCATCATTGCATAGCGACTCACCAACACAATGGCTGTTAATCCAATCGTGAAAAAGCTACCCGCTAAACCAAGTGCTACTTTAAGTTCTGTCGACATTATTATTTTTCCTATTGTCAGGCTGACAGCGCACCATACATCAATTACGTGCTACACAATTTTGACCAAGCTAATTTTTCATTTTTGGTTTGATAAGCGAGACTAAGAAACCAAGCAAAAACACTATCAAACAGGAGTTGAGGTTATAATCAGAAACAAATAGATAGTTTGGGTAGAACAATGACTTGTCGAAGTTGCCAAGAGCATTGGTTTTGGAAAAAAATCGGGCGTTGCCAGCGATGCATGGATCAACTTACCGTGCTCTCTGTCTTATGTTGGATCGTATGGTGGTTTGCATTTAAAGATGATCCACAAAGCATCGAGTCGATCGCGCTGATCTTTGCGGGCTTTGCGTTTAATGGTCTGCTGTTTTTACACCTCTGGATGCGCTTCGTTATTCTGCCGTGGCAGCGCCGCCATAGAAAACAAAATAAAGATGATCATCATCCAGATGACAGATAGAAAAAAGCCCCAAAACCAATACCGGTCTTGGGGCTCTCTTAGATTCTTCTAAGAAAAAGCAGTGGTACTTTAATAGACCGGGCTTCCTCTCAAAGGTTCCAAATTTTTTTCTGATTTTTTTAGTATTTTCTTAAATACTAATAGAATCATTAACCTAGGCTACGTTACTTTTCTGGATCAATTGTTCGAACAAGTTGATCTCCAGTGCAACTTCATCACATGCATGCTGACGTGGGCACTGATCGCAATCTTTCAGTACTTTCTCTGGCAGCAATGACTTCGACGTTGGCAAGAAGCTTTGCTTCATAAAGAACTCTGGCGTACGTGTCAGCACAAAGACTTTCTTAATAGCCATCTGGCGCGCCTTCTCAACCAGATAGTTCACAATCGCACTGCCCTGCCCTTGACCTTGCCAACCCGCTTCAATACCTAAAGAGCGAATCTCTGCTAAGCCTGAGTCATAGACATACAAAGACGCACAACCAGTGACTTCTCCGTGGTGCTCTGCAACCGCGAAAGAACCAATGTCACGTACCAACTCATTACGTGAGCGTGGTAGATTCTCACCCATATTTGCCCAGTACGCCACCATGCCTTCCAGTGTCTCAATATCTGTCAGACGTGCTGGACGTACTTTGACTGCTGAAGTGTCACGTTGAGATAGACGCTTGTCTGCTTGGTCGACAGCATAAGCCACTTGCTGCGGCGACACGCCGCCAAGCGCACAACGTTTCTCAAGGCATGAATCGATGGTCAAGATGTCATACACATCCGCCTCAATCACTTCAGAGAAAGATTTCAATTCTTCAATCGACAACTCTTCTAACGCACAGCCTTTGGCAATTGCACCAACCACAGCAACACCGACGATATGGTGCGCTTCACGGAATGGGATGCCTTTCGCCACTAGGTAATCCGCCAGCTCAGTTGAGTTTGCGTAACCTTGCTTCGCCGCTTCTAACGTACGCTCGCCATTAACCTTAATGCCATCGAAACACAATGCTGCCATTTCCATACAGTCATTCCATGTATCAAGCGCATCGAACAGACCTTCTTTGTCTTCTTGCATGTCTTTGTTGTAAGCCAGTGGCAGCGCTTTCACCGTCATCATCATGCCAGCAAGCGCGCCGTATACACGACCTGTCTTGCCACGAATAAGCTCTAATGCATCTGGGTTTTTCTTTTGTGGCATCAACGAAGAGCCTGACGTCACGGTATCGGCTAGTTCAATAAAGTTAGACTCACCCGAGTTGTAGAAGATCATGTCTTCTGCCAAGCGAGATAGGTGCAACATCGAAATAGATGCCACAGACATCAGCTCCATCACATGGTCACGGTCAGAAACCGAGTCTAGCGAGTTACGTGTCGCACGGTGGAAACCAAGGTTGTGAGCCAGCTCTTCACGGTCGATAGGGTAAGCGGTCCCCGCAAGCGCACCCGAGCCGAGTGGACACGTATCCAAACGCTTTAGCGCATCGTTCAGACGTGAGTAATCACGCTCAAACATTTCAACATAAGCCAAGCACCAGTGAGCAAACGTCACAGGCTGAGCACGTTGTAAGTGCGTATAACCAGGAAGAACAGTACCTTGATGCTGCTTAGCAACGCCAACCATTTGAGTCTGTAGGCGATCAAGTGCAATCAACAGTTGTTGACCTTGCTGACGACACCAAAGCTTGAGATCGGTTGCAACTTGGTCGTTACGAGAACGTCCCGTGTGTAGCTTTTTACCTAGGTCACCAACTTTATTGATCAGTTGCTGCTCGACCCAAGAGTGGATATCTTCAGCGTCTGAACGTAAGATTTGATGTGGGTCTTCCATCACTTCAAGCTTGAGTTCATTTAGTGCTAGCTCAAGCTTTTGTTGTTCATCTGCAGATAACACGTCAACAGACAGCAATGCTTTAGACCACGCAATTGAGCCTACGATATCTTGCTCGGCCAATCGGTAATCGAAACGCAACGAATCGTTGAAGTCTTTAAATCTGGTATCTGCCGCTTGGGTAAATCTTCCGCCCCATAATGCCATTGCGTCTCTCCTGATGACTATTGCTTACGCTAACGTGTTATTCATTAAGTGTTGACCAAATCGGTGGTCATTTGCTCACTTTTTCTTATGCCTCAACGTTACGATAATCGTAGATAAAAATAAAGTAGAAATTCAATATTTTTACATATTTATTCATGACTATTTTATCTTTATGCCAATAAGGTCAGCAAAAACCAAAAAGACCTGCCAATAGTGGCAGGTCTCTTATCTTATAAGACGTTAAATTGGCTTATTTTTTCTGGCTGTTCAGCGCACGGATACGGCTTGATAGTGAGTAAAGACGGATAAAGCCTTCAGCATGGCTTTGGTCATAAACTTCATCTTCACCAAAAGTAGCAAACTCTTCAGAGTACAAACTGTTATCCGAACGTTTTTGCGTTACCGTTGCGTGACCTTTGTAAAGCTTCACAACCACTTCGCCATTCACGTCTTGCGCGAGCTCTTCAGAAGCCGCAAGAATAGACTTGCATAGCGGCGTGAACCAACGACCATCATAAACAAGGTGTGATGCTTTCAGACCAAGCTCCTCGCGGAATTCAAATGACGCTTTATCCAGCACCAGTTGCTCTACCGCACGCAGTGCTTCCATCATGATGGTGCCCCCCGGAGTTTCGTAACAACCACGAGACTTCATTCCCACTAGACGGTTTTCGACAATATCGATACGACCAACACCGTGCTTCGCACCTTTTTCGTTTAGGTAAACCAACGCGTTATATGGTGTCATCGCTTCACCATCTACCTCAACAACTTCACCTTTCGCTACTTTTAGCGTCACGGTTTCTGCTTCATTCGGTGCTTGCTCTGGGTCTACAGTCCAAGCCCAGCAATCTTCATTTGGCGCGTTCCATGTATCTTCTAGAACGCCACCTTCAGTAGAAATGTGCCATGCGTTCGCATCACGCGAGTAAATCTTAGTAAGAGATGCTGAACAAGGAATGTTACGCTCTGCTAGGTAATCTAAGCACTCTTCACGGCTCACTAGATCCCATTCACGCCAAGGCGCAATAACATGCAGATCTGGTGCTAGTGCTGCAAATGCACCTTCAAAACGTACTTGGTCGTTACCCTTACCTGTACAGCCATGACACAGCGCGTCTGCGCCCACTTTACGTGCGACTTCAACCTGCGCTTTAGCAATAATTGGACGCGCCATTGATGTACCTAGTAGGTATTTACCTTCATAGTAAGCACCGGTTTTTAGTGTCGGGAAAATGTAGTCCGCGACCATTTCTTCTTTCAGGTCAGCGATGTAACACTCAGAAGCACCAGAAGCTTTTGCTTTTGCTTCAATGCCTTCTAGCTCTTCTGCACCTTGACCAACATCGGCAACGAAAGCCACCACTTCACAGTCGTAGTTCTCTTTTAGCCACGGGATGATTACTGAAGTATCTAGACCGCCTGAGTATGCGACTACCACTTTATTTACGTTCACTTTGCTCATGTTTTTTCTCCAAACTTAACTGGCGCTGCTCTCGGCGGTCAGTGCCAACCACTTCCTAATGTTGAATTCTTTAACTGTTTTGCTTCTGCTTTATTGCGGCAGAAACTGCGTTCCAATACTTTCACCCGCGAATAGCTGGGTCAGTTTCTCTGGGTAACGCCATGTCGCGACTTCGATAGGACGACCAAGATCATTGGCAGCCTCCAAAGCGGCTTTAACTTTGACGATCATACCGTCGGTGATCACTTGCCCTTTGATCAATGCATCGGCTTCTTGCTCGGATAGCGTTTTGATCAGGTGACCTTTGCCATCGAGTACACCGCTAACATCAGACAGAAGTACTAACTCCGCATCTAACGCACCGGCCACTGCAACAGCGGCTTGGTCAGCATTCACATTCATCATCTGACCTTTTTCAGTCAGACCAATTGAGCTGATGATCGGCAATGCGTCTGCGTTTAGCACCGCTTGTAATAGGGTTGAATCACCCGGTGATGCTTTACCTACTGCGCCTAGCTCTGGGGCCAGCTCTTCAACATGACATAGCCCACCATCAGCGAGACTAAGACCTACAGCGTTTAGACCATCCGCAATCGCTTGACCTTGAAGCAATTTGTTTGCTGTACCCGCAAGCGCACCTGCAATCACAGGAATTTGCTCATAAGGCGTTACGCGAAGACCGTTTTTCTTTACGGTTTCAAGCTGAAGCTTTGCCATCAATTCATCAACTAGGTAGCCACCGCCATGAACGATGGCGATTTGTCGCTGTGCCGACTTTTGGTAAGCCGCAATGGCACCAAACAGTTGGCTTAAGGTTTGAGTGCAAGATAGGGCTGCACCACCGAGCTTAATGACTAAAGGAGCTTGATTGGTTTGCGTCATCGCATTTCCCTCTTTCAACGACTACAGCAACGCTGTCAGTTCTGGGTAACCGTAATGAATATTGAGACATTGCATCGCTTGACTCGATGCACCTTTAAGTAGGTTGTCGATCGCCGAAATCACAATGATGTGTTCGCCTTGTACCTTCCAGCCGATATCACAAAAAGGCGTATTTTCGACATCCTGAATACGTGGAATACCGTCACCTTTAAGGCGAACCGCTGGCTTGCCTTGGTAAGCTTGTTCAAACGCTTGTACCACTTGTGCTTCCGTCACACCTTGTGCCAATTTCATCGTGATAGTGGCAAGAATGCCGCGTTTGAAGTTGCCTAGGTGTGGAGTAAAAATCACATCGCAACCTAAATGCTGAGCAATCTCTGGTTGATGACGATGGTTAAAGACACCGTAAGGTTGCAAGCTCACTTCGCAGAAGCTGTTAACCATGGAAGCTTTACGCCCTGCACCTGATACACCACTGGTTGCGTTAATCACAGGCCATTGGTTGGTATCCAGTAATGCGTGTTCTAATAAAGGTTTGATTGCAAGCTGTGAAGCGGTTGGGTAGCAACCTGCCACTGCAATCAAAGGAGTGGTTTTTATTGATTCTTGGTTCCACTCTGCTAAGCCGTATGCTGCTTTATCTAGCCAGTTGTTATATTGATGTTCGAAGCCATAAAAGGTGTCGTAGAAGCCTTCGCTTTTCACACGAAATGCACCAGATAAATCGAATACCTGACATCCCGCCTCTAAGAAGATAGGAGCTAAGTCATGGCTCACTTCATGTGCCGTTGCCAGAAAGACCACATCAGACACTTGAGCAACTTGCTCAGGGTCAGTCAGTGGTGAAACTGGCATATCAATCACATCCGCTAGCTTGCCGTGCAATTGAGCAATATTCTTTCCTGCATCTACGCTATTGGCGGAAACGTATAAACCTGATAGCGTGAGTTCAGGGTGTTTGTTGACCATTAAAGCCAACTCTGCGCCGGTGTAGCCGCTGGCTCCGATAATCGTGGTTTTTAGCATTACATGACATCCATATACTTAAGGCTCAAAATGACTATTCATATTTAATTTTTGCTTTATTTTGATTTTTTATTCATTAAATATGATTTAATATGTGTTTTACATTTTTGTGCTCTGTCTGTCAATAGGAGAATTGAAGAATCCATGCAATTACCAAGTTTTCTAGAGGTCTATGAAGGACTGATCAGTACCTCTTCGATCAGCTCAACCGATCCAAGTTGGGATCAAGGCAATGCCAAAGTGATCGAGAAGCTAGCTTCTTGGTTTAAAGATCTTGGCTTCAGTGTTGAAGTGATCGAAGTGGAGCCAGGCAAACACAATATGATTGCACGTATGGGTGAAGGTGAAGGCGGTCTACTTCTCGCAGGTCACAGCGACACAGTGCCATTTGATGAAGGACGTTGGAGTTTTGACCCACATAAGCTGACCGAAAAAGACAACCGCTTTTACGGTTTGGGTACTGCTGATATGAAAGGCTTCTTTGCCTTTATTTATGAAGCGGTAAAGAAAATCGACTGGAGTAAGCAAACCAAGCCGCTTTATGTATTGGCGACCTGTGATGAAGAAACCACCATGCTAGGTGCCCGTCATTTCACTGAGAATGCGCCTTTTAAGCCGGATTACTGCATCATTGGCGAACCCACCAGCCTCGTACCAATTCGAGGTCATAAAGGGCATGTGGCAAATGCCATTCGCGTAACAGGCAAGTCCGGTCATTCGTCTGATCCTGCGCTCGGCGTCAACGCAATTGAAATAATGCATGAAGTCATGTTTGCCATGATGCAACTGCGCGACAAATTGGTTAAAGAGTATCACCATCCGGGTTTTGCTATTCCAAGCCCTACCCTAAACCTTGGTCATATCCATGGTGGTGACAGCGCAAACCGTATTTGCGGTTGCTGTGAACTGCATTATGACGTTCGTCCTCTTCCTGGTATTAGCCTTGATGGTTTAGAGAACATGCTGCGCGGAGCATTGAAAGAAGTCGAGGCGAAATGGCCAGGGCGATTAGAAATTATTCCCTTGCACGAGCCAATTCCGGGTTACGAATGTCAACACGATCACCCATTTATTGGTGGTGTTGAAGAGATCTGTCAAACCAGCTCAGAAACCGTCAACTACTGTACTGAAGCGCCATTTCTGCAGCAACTGTGTCCAACCTTAGTTCTAGGTCCCGGTTCAATTGATCAAGCTCATCAACCAGATGAGTTCCTCTCTTTCGACTTTATCGACCCAACCATCGACGTGTTATCACGTGCGATGGTGAAATATTGTTGTTAGTCGCATTCTGTACTTTCCTCACAATGCAGCTCGATTGAGCTGCATTTTGTTATCTTCGCCACTATTCTTCTAGCACGCTATATCCTTCTTTAAGCGGCAATTTTGTAATTAATTTTCACTTCGAGTGGCATAAGCTGACCTAATTTTGCTCTAAATCAGGTCAGCAGCGGAATAATTGCAAACTTACTCTGCTTTATTTGACTAGAACTGGTTATTTTCGCTAGATTGGGGTCTTAACAAGGACAATGGATGTAGTTTTTTTACGAGGCAGGATGACAATGAACGAGAAATACGCCGCACTTAAAAGCAATGTGCGCATGTTGGGCCACCTTCTGGGTAACACGATTCGTGATGCTCATGGCGAAGAAATCTTCGAGAAAGTGGAAACCATTCGTAAATTATCCAAATCGGCTCAAGCTGGAAATAACGCTGACAGAGAAAGCTTAATAGAAGAAATTAAAAGCTTACCAGATGAGCAATTGACGCCAGTGACCCGCGCGTTCAACCAATTTCTAAACCTGACCAATATTGCTGAGCAATACCACACCATTTCACGCCATTGTGAAGAGCATATCTGCGAACCTGACGCAATTAATTCGCTGTTCTCAAAACTAGTGCAAAATGATGTGAGTAAGCTAGACACGGCACAAGCGGTTCGCGATCTGAACATTGAGTTAGTTCTGACTGCGCACCCAACCGAAATCACTCGTCGCACTATGATCAACAAGCTTGTAAAGATCAACGAGTGTCTATCTAAGCTAGAGCTGAGCGACCTCTCTTTCAAAGAGCGTAAGAAAACTGAACGCCGTCTTGAGCAGCTGATCGTTCAAAGCTGGCACTCTGACGTTATTCGTCAACAGCGCCCGACACCGCTTGATGAAGCCAAATGGGGCTTTGCTGTAGTAGAAAACTCACTATGGGAAGCCGTACCTGACTTCTTACGTGAAATGAACGACCGTCTAAAATCATACCTTGGCGAAGGTCTACCGATTGATGCTCGCCCTGTGCACTTCTCATCTTGGATGGGTGGTGACCGCGACGGTAACCCATTTGTAACTCACAGCGTAACTCGTGAAGTACTGCTTCTGTCTCGTTGGAAAGCGGCAGACCTATACCTCAACGACATCAACGAACTGATCAGCGAACTGTCAATGACAGTGTGTAACGACAAAGTTCGAGAGCTTGCGGGTGAAGATCAACACGAACCATACCGTGCGATCCTTAAACAGCTACGTTCGCTACTGAACGAAACAAAAGACATTCTCGACGCAAAAGTTCACGGTCAGAAACTGGCAGTCAAAGCGCCGCTACAAAAAGTAGAGCAGCTTTGGGAACCACTTTACGCGTGTTACCAATCACTAAACGAATGTGGCATGGGCGTGATTGCTAACGGCTCACTGCTGGATACGCTGCGCCGCGTTAAAGCATTCGGTATCCACCTAGTTCGTCTCGATATCCGTCAAGAAAGTACGCGTCATGCCGACGTTCTATCTGAACTGACTCGTTACCTAGGTATTGGTGACTACGAACAGTGGAGCGAGCAAGATAAGGTAGCTTTCCTAACTAACGAACTCGCATCTAAGCGCCCTCTTCTGCCTCGTGACTGGGAACCATCGGAACCAGTTAAAGAGGTTTTGGATACCTGTAAGATTGTTGCAGCACAACCTCGCGAAGCATTCGGTGCTTACGTTATCTCAATGGCGCGTACCGCTTCTGACGTACTTGCCGTACACCTACTACTTCAAGAAGCAGGTTGCCCTTACCGCATGGACGTGTGTCCTCTGTTCGAAACCCTAGACGATTTGAACAACGCGGAAGCGGTAATCAAACAGCTGATGGGCATCGACCTATACCGCGGCTTTATCCAAAACCACCAAATGGTGATGATCGGCTACTCTGACTCTGCAAAAGATGCGGGCGTAATGTCAGCAGGCTGGGCGCAATACCATGCGATGGACTCACTGGTTAAGGTTGCAGAAGAAGAAGGCGTAGAACTCACACTATTCCACGGTCGTGGCGGTACGATTGGTCGTGGTGGTGCACCTGCTCATGCAGCACTACTGTCTCAACCACCTAAGAGTCTAAAAGGTGGTCTGCGTGTAACAGAGCAAGGCGAAATGATCCGCTTTAAGTTGGGTCTACCTGATGTAGCAGTTAATAGCTTCAACCTGTACGCTAGTGCAATCCTTGAAGCAAACCTACTGCCACCACCAGAGCCTAAGCAAGAGTGGCGTGACCTAATGGACGTGCTGTCTGAAGTAAGCTGTGAAGCCTACCGTAGCGTCGTTCGTGGCGAACCAGACTTCGTGCCTTACTTCCGCCAAGCAACACCTGAGCTTGAGCTAGGTAAACTGCCTCTAGGCTCTCGCCCTGCAAAACGTAATCCAAACGGTGGCGTAGAAAGCTTGCGTGCGATTCCATGGATCTTCTCTTGGAGCCAAAACCGCTTGGTTCTACCTGCATGGCTAGGTGCTGGTGAAGCAATTCAATACTCGGTAGACAAAGGTCATCAAGCGCTACTGGAAGAGATGTGTCGTGAATGGCCGTTCTTCTCTACTCGTCTAGGTATGCTTGAGATGGTGTACACCAAGTGCAACATGGAAATCTCGCGTTACTATGATCAACGCCTAGTTGAGAATCAACTTCTACCATTAGGTGATCGACTACGTGAGCAACTCCAGCGTGATATCAAGTCGGTACTAAACGTAGAGAACAACGAGAACCTAATGCAAAGCGACCCTTGGGGTCTAGAATCTATTCGCCTACGTAACATCTACGTTGAGCCATTGAACATGCTTCAAGCCGAGTTGCTATACCGAACTCGTCAAACTGAAGAAGCTTCTGCCAATTTAGAAGAAGCATTGATGGTGACGATTGCAGGTATTGCAGCAGGCATGCGTAATACAGGTTAATCTGATTACATAAAGTTGACTAAAAGGCTGAGCGAAATCTCAGCCTTTATTGTTATTTACTAATCACTTCCACTATTCGAACAATACCGACCTAGATTATTAATCCAAATAGAAAACAAAAAGTCTCTACAAAACAAGATATTTCACTACCAAAAAACACTATTGAGTATTTTATTAGTTTTTTTGGGTAATTTTGTCCTACTATTCCACTTCATGCTTATTATTTATATACTACTTGCCTGCTGGAAGCTCACAAGTCCAATCAAATAGGCTCCAGCTCGGTGGAAACACCATCACTCTAGGTGATAAACGGCTTTAAGGTGACAGGACCAACATTGTTGGTGCTATCTACACATAAAAAACTCAAGCGTCATTAAGAACGCAAATGAAAGTGTAGCTAGCTTGTTTACAAGTTTATTGACCATTTGGATTGAAGACATGTCATTACCACACGTAATTCTAACTGTACTTAGCACTCGCGACGCTACCGGTTACGACATCACTAAAGAATTCTCAGCTAGCATCGGTTACTTCTGGAAAGCAAGCCATCAACAAGTTTATCGTGAACTTAACAAGATGGCTGAGAAAGAGCTGGTTACTTGCGTACTAGAACCTCAAGAAGGCAAACCAGATCGTAAGGTTTACTCAATCACTGACGCAGGTCGTAGCGCATTGGGCGAGTGGTTCGATCAACCAACTGCACACCCAACTGTACGTGACGAATTCTCTGCTAAGCTAATGGCTTGTGCCGTGCAGCCAGCAGCACCGTACCGTGACCAGCTTTCTGAACTTGTAGAAGAGTCTCGTAAGCTCGTTTCTCACTACAAAGAAATCGAAGCAGCGTACTACGCAACGCCATCAACACTAGACAAGCAAGCACGTCTAGAGCGTCTAACACTTCGTCGTAACCTAATGCTACGTGAAGCTTGGATTAACTGGGCAGAAGAAGTACTAACAGAACTTGAAGTGATCGGCTAATTCGTCACTTAAAATGAAACGAAAAAGGCTTGCCGATGGGCAAGCCTTTTGTCTATCTGGGGAAGGCGCATTAAGCCCCTACGGCAACTTGTGGACGCACACCTAGAGTGTGGCAAAGCGCATAAGTCATCTCTGCACGGTTCAGTGTATAAAAGTGGAAATCTTTCACACCTTCGCGGCTTAATACACGTACCATATCAATTGCTTGGCTTGCACCAACCAGCTGACGCGTCACGGGATCATCATCCAAACCTTCAAACTGCTTGCTCATCCAACCTGGTACTTTCACATTATTCTGCGCCGCAAAGCGAGATGCTTGTTTGAAGTTCGATACTGGCAAGATACCCGGCACAATTTCGACATCAATACCAGCCGCTACACAACGGTCACGGAAGCGCAGGTAAGACTCCACATCAAAGAAGAACTGAGTAATCGCGCGGTTTGCACCTGCGTCAACTTTACGCTTTAGATTCAGCAGATCCGATTGAGCACTTTTCGCTTCAGGGTGAACTTCTGGGAATGCCGCTACTGAGATATCGAAATCGTGACGCGCTTTAAGCAGTTCTACCAAATCCGATGCATACATATCTGGCGCACCACCACCCGGTGGAATATCACCACGTAGCGCTACGATGTTTTTGATACCGTTATTCCAGTAATCGTCAGCAATGTCGATCAATTCATCACGAGTTGCGTCGATACACGTTAGGTGAGGCGCAGCCACAAGACCTGTTGCCGCTTTGATTTCTTTAATGATCGAGTGGGTTCTGTCACGCTCACCTGAGTTTGCGCCGTATGTGACAGAAACGAATTTTGGTTGAAGAGTTTTAAGACGATGCACTGAGTTCCACAGTGTTTCTTCCATCTTCTCACTGCTTGGTGGAAAAAACTCAAATGAGACGTTGATGTTGTCTGATAGTTCAGCGATATTCTGGTTTAAGGCATCGATGTGCCCTGCATGCGTGTATCCCATCTTACTCTCCCTGTGGCAACTCCACCACGAAATCAAAATTCCTCAAATCGACGTTTAGACGTCTATATGTCTACAGAATGTATTGAATGCGATTTAATGTCAACCTTGTGATTATGAATTTTTCTCAAGTTCATAATGAGGATAGTTCAAGTTCCTTTATGACCAATTCCTAGCCGAACTTCCCAATTCAGTATGGCATTATCTAAATAATAAAAAACCCCGGAGATAGTCCGAGGTTTTGTTGTCGTTCGCAAAAATTGGTTCGGTGAAATTTAAAACAAACCAGCTAGGCGATTAAGGTCAGATTGAATCGCACCAGCCGTGACTTCACGACCAGCACCTGGACCTCGAATAACCAATGGATTGTCTTTGTACCACTTACTCTCAATAGCAAAGATATTGTCACACGGTAGTAAGTTTGCCAGTGCATGTTCACGTGATAATGCTTCAACACCCACCGTTGCTTTGCCATTACGCTCTAAACGCGCGACATAACGCAACACTTGGTCATTTTTCTGAGCCTTGGTTAGACGCTCTTGTAGAATCTCACTTAGAATATCACCTTGGTCAAAGAATGCGTCTAGACTCAGTTCTCGCAACTCTTCTGGTACAAGTGATTCCACTTTCACACTCTCTGGTTCAATACTCAAACCAGATTCACGAGCCAAGATAACCAACTTACGCATCACGTCAGAGCCATCTAAATCAGAGCGAGGGTCAGGCTCTGTCAAACCTTGTTGCCATGCCAAATCGACCAGTTCAGCAAACGGCACTGAGCCATCAAACTGCTGGAATAACCAAGATAGCGTACCGGAGAAAATACCCGATAGTGCGACGACATCATCACCGCTTTCACGCAAGTCTCGAACAGTATGGTTGATCGGTAACCCTGCACCAACCGTAGCGTTATAAAGCCAATGACGACCAATTTTAGCAAAGGCGTCTTGTACTTGGTGGTAATATTGACTGTCCGCCGAGCCTGCCACTTTGTTCGCTGAAATCAAGTGAATACCTTGCTGCGCAATTTCCACATAACGTGTCGCCAACTCTTTACTCGCCGTGACATCAAGTACGACTGCTTCATCGAAGTTTTGTATCGCGCCGAGCTTCGTCAACCAGTTGCCATCATTCTCGATGCTTTCATCATCAAAGCGCTGAGCAACTGTTGCTGCATCAATCCCGTTTTCATCAAACCAATACGTTTGACTATCAACAACCGCTACTAAATCAAAGCTCATACCATGGCGTTTTTCGAGCTCTTCTTTTTGCTCTGCAAACAGCGATAACCAACTTGAGCCAATGTTACCTTTACCACACAACGCAACCGCTACACGCTTTTGCGCTTGAAACAACTGACTATGAATGCGTTGTACCAACTCTTCGACTTCTGCACGGCGTAGTACTGCTACCAAGCTCAAACCTGATTCCGTCTCTGAAATAAACTCAACAGGCGCATGCTTAAGTTGTTGATAGAAGCCAAAACAGTGATTTGCATTTTTCGTCACTCCGGCACCAACAGCCGCTAAAAGTGAGTAACCCTCTTTAAGCTTGATTTCTGCTTCAACGGCTAACTCTTGTAGATAAGTTAATGCACCGCCAGCAATCTCTGCGGTATACGCCAAACGCAAAGTTTGCTGATCTTGTTGTGCTTCAAATGCTAATGGTTCCAATTGAGCACGCTTTAAAGCTTGCAGAACTTCTTTCTGCGCTCGCTCAAAATCATGACCATGGATAAAAGACAGTTGAACCAACAACACTTCATCAAGAGACGTAATAATTTTAGCACCGCGACCTGAAGCCAATACGCGCTCAATACGCGTTGAGCCTGATTCAGGTTGATAGCTGCATTTGAGGCTCAAATCCATCGTGCTTTGAGCAACTGGCTGTAGCGTGCGACTGTGCAGCACTGGCGCAGCCAAACGCGCAAGTTCACTCGCCTCATCTAAACGCAGCAACGGCAACAAGCAAGCATCCGACACTAAACGTGGGTCTGCACTGTAAACGCCAGCAACATCACTCCAGATGGTCACTGTGTTTACCTCAGCCAATGCACCAATCACCGTTGCTGAATAGTCTGAGCCGTTACGCCCCAACAGTACTGTTTCACCCACTTCATTTTGCGCCATAAAGCCTGTAATGATGACACGCTTGTGGCTATGTTGAGTTAACGCCTCTTTGATGAGTGCATAAGAGCGAGCTCGGTCGACTTCTGGCTGCGTTCCAGCTTCTGCGCGTAAAAAAACGCGAGAATCTTGCGCTACCGCTGGAAGATCCTGTTGTGATAACAGTGCAGCCAGTAAGCGTGACGACCATACTTCACCATGCCCAAGCACTGCTGCTTTTTGCGCTTCCGTAAGTGGCGCAGTTAACTCAGCTAAGGTACTGAATTCATCTTGAAGAGAAGCAAGCACTTGCGTTTGCGCTTCTCCTTCTAATAAAGCTTCAACTAACTCCGTCTGGAACAGTCGCAAGTTTTGTAGCGCTTCGTGTGCGATGCGACCGTCTTTATCTAGCCCTTCTAAAAACTCGATCAAGCGGTTAGTGGTTTTCCCTGCAGCCGATACCACCACCAAATCATTTTCTGCTGAATACTCTTTAAGAATACCCACCACACGTTGGTAACATTCTGGGTTCGCTAAGCTGCTACCACCAAATTTATGCAGCTGACGTTGTACAGTCATGACCTTACCTCTCCCAATTACTGTGTAGCTTTCACAAATGCTTGCTCAAGATCAGCAATCAGATCTTGGGCATCTTCTAAGCCAACAGATAAGCGCAATAACTGTTGAGAAACACCAGCTTCAGCCAGAGCTTCTTCACCCATCGCACGATGCGTCATTGACGCAGGGTGACAAATCAAGCTTTCTACACCACCTAGCGACTCAGCAAGAGAGAAGAGTTCAAGTTCTTTAACAAACACTTTTAGCTGCTCAAATGAGCCAGCAAACTCAAAGCTCAGCATCGAACCAAAACCCGATTGTTGCTTCTTCGCGATGTCATGACCCGGATGCTCTGGCAAACTTGGATGATAAATCTTCGCCACCAAAGATTGCGTTTGCAAATACGCCAACACTTGCTGAGAGCTTTCTTCATGAACTCGCATTCGCGCACCCAGCGTACGAATTCCTCGAAGAGTCATGTAACTGTCGAATGGCGTACCCGTTGCACCAATGCAGTTACCCCACCATGCTAACTCTTCAGCATGCTCTTCGCTCTTAGTGATCACCACACCACCAATCACGTCAGAGTGACCATTAATGTATTTCGTTGTTGAGTGGATAACAAAATCCGCACCAAGCTCCAAAGGCTTTTGGTACACAGGTGTCAAAAAGGTATTGTCCACCGCAACTAAAGCGCCAACTTGTTTTGCCTTCTCACACACAGCCGCAATATCAACAACGCGTACGAGTGGGTTTGACGGAGTTTCTAACAAGATAAGCTTTGGCTTTTTCGCAATCGCCGCATCCAACGCTTGCTGATCCGACTGATCAACAAACTGCACTTTAAAGTCACCTTTGTTGGCGCGAGTATTGAACAGACGATACGTACCGCCGTAGCAATCATGCGGTGCAACAATTAAGTCATCAGGTCCAAGAAACGCCGATACCCAAAGGTTTAGTGCCGATGTGCCGCAGTTAGTGACAACCGCTCCTTTACCTGACTCAAGTTCGTACAATGCTTTTTCTAACAAGCCTCGGTTTGGGTTACCAGAACGTGTGTAATCGTATTGTGGAACTTCACCAAACGCGGGGAAGCCGTAGTTAGTAGAAAGGTAGATTGGTGGTACAACAGCGTGATATTGACTGTCTGACTCGATACCAGTGCGTACAGCAATGGTCGCAGGCTTACGGGTGCTCATGGGTGTATCCTTTCACGGGTGGTGACATCTAAATGGGAATGCGCTATATCTAGCTTGTATTGCTCAATTGATTAACACTCTTCCCTAACTATTAACCTCACTTTACTTGTCTAAAAATAAGACGTCAACACTTCTAGACGTCTATATGTCTTTGCTTATGGCAGTAAATGCAGCTAAAATCAGCACCTATATTTATTTTTCTAACTTATTACATTAATGAAGGTGCGCAATGGCTGACTGGAATGGCGAATACATTAGCCCGTATGCTGAGCACGGTAAAAAAAGCGAACAAGTAAAAAAGATTACCGTCTCTATCCCGCTAAAAGTTTTAAAAGTGCTGACTGATGAGCGAACTCGCCGCCAGATCAACAACTTACGCCATGCGACTAACAGTGAGCTACTATGTGAAGCATTCCTACATGCTTACACAGGGCAACCACTGCCAACTGATGAAGACCTTCGTAAAGACCGCCCAGATGATATTCCTACAGAAGCGAAAGCGCTGATGACGGCAATGGGCATCGAATTCGAAGCGTTTGACGAAGAATAATTGCTTACAAATTCGTCAACACGATGAGGCTGCACCGGGGACAGTTTCAAACCAAACGAAAAAGGGACGCCATCGCGTCCCTTTTCTTTGCTGTCAGAAATGACTTTGGCTTACTCCGCCATGTAGTTTTCTGGCATCTCAATACGCGCTACACCTGAATTAACCGCAGCTTGAGCAACCGCTTTTGCTACGCGTGGTAGTAGACGTGGATCCATTGGTTTTGGAATGATGTAATCAGAGCCAAACTCTAGCTTGTCTACGCCAGCTGCCTTCAATACAGCTTCTGGTACTGGCTCTTTTGCCAATTCACGAATCGCATCGACTGCCGCAAGCTTCATTTCATCATTAATTTCACTCGCACGAACGTCCAATGCACCACGGAAGATGAATGGGAAACACAGAACGTTGTTTACTTGGTTCGGGTAGTCGCTACGACCAGTGCCCATGATCAAGTCACCACGCACTTCGTGAGCCAATTCTGGTTTGATTTCTGGATCTGGGTTTGAACATGCGAACACAACAGGCTTATCTGCCATCAGCTTCAATGCTTCTGCAGGTAGTAAATTTGGACCTGATACACCCAAGAACAGATCCGCACCTTCAATCACATCTTCCAGCGTACGCTTATCTGTGTTGTTTGCGAATAACTGTTTGTATTCGTTTAGGTCGTCACGACGTGTATGGATCACCCCTTTACGATCCAGCATGTAGATCTTCTCACGCATTGCGCCACATTTGATCAACAGCTCCATACATGCCACTGCCGCAGCACCAGCACCAAGACAAACGATGGTTGATTCTTCTAGCTTCTTACCTTGCAACTCAATTGCGTTCAGCATACCCGCAGCCGTTACGATTGCAGTGCCGTGTTGGTCATCATGGAATACAGGTACATCACAGCGTTCGATAAGGCGCTTTTCAATCTCAAAACAATCAGGCGCTTTGATATCTTCTAGGTTAATACCACCGAAAGTATCTGCAATGTTTGCTACTGTGTCGACAAATTCGTCGATCGTGCGGTGTTTCACTTCGATATCAATTGAATCTAGACCAGCAAAGCGTTTGAACAACAGCGCTTTACCTTCCATTACTGGTTTAGAAGCTAGCGGACCAAGGTTACCAAGACCAAGAATAGCCGTGCCGTTAGAGATAACCGCAACCATGTTGCCTTTCGCCGTGTATTTGTACACATTGTCAGCATTTTGTGCGATTTCGCGTACAGGCTCTGCAACACCAGGGCTGTATGCCAGAGCAAGATCGTTAGCAGTTTCAGCTGGCTTAGTCAGCTCTACTGCGATTTTGCCTGGGGTTGGGTACGCATGGTAGTCCAATGCTTGTTGGCGGCGTTCTTCTTCTGGGGTGACTTCTTGGCGATTGTCTTCAGACATGGATCGTTTCTCTTTTGTTATTTTTTCGGTAAGGGGGAATAAATTCTAAAGGATAGAAGTCAATCTTCATAGGCAAGATTGCGAGCGATATCCTTAAAAAAGGTAATAATGTAAGAGATTAGACCAGATATCTATGATTGGCACCTGATAGACAGATCAGGTGCACTTTTAATCACTTTCTTTCAGCGAGAAAACAGCGAAATATAATCTCACTCTTCATCAACGTATTGCGCTTGTAGGTAGTTTTCGATACCAGACATTTCGATCAAGCCCAGTTGCGTTTCAAGCCAATCGACGTGCTCTTCTTCGTCTTCAAGAATATCTTGGAAGAGGTCGCGTGATACATAATCACGAATATCCTCCGCATAAGCGATCGCATCTTTTAGATCTGGGATTGCTGCCATTTCGAGCTTCAAATCGCACTCAAGCATTTCTTTGGTATCTTCCCCGATCATCAATTTACCGAGATCTTGCAAATTAGGTAAGCCTTCTAGAAACAGGATACGTTCGATTAGATGATCAGCGTGCTTCATTTCATCGATCGACTCGTGGTACTCCTTGTCGGCGAGGTGTTTTAAGCCCCAGTCCTTGTACATACGAGCATGCAGAAAATATTGATTGATAGCGACGAGCTCGTTGCCGAGCACTTTATTGAGATGTTGGATTATGATTGGATCGCCTTTCATGACAAAGCCCTCCTCTTTGGCTTCATTTAAATGTAGAAGCAAATGAGAAGGTGTCAAAAAGGCTTAGCTAATAATTAGCTAGCTTGTTTCAGTGTTAGGTATTCTGTTTCCGCTAAAATCTCTTTGGCTTGTTTAATGCACTTACCACATTGGCTGCCCAAAGCAGTACATCGTTTAATTCCTTTTATGTCTGTTACGCCTTCATCTATCGCCAACTTCCTAATTTTCTTGTCAGAGACACCATGGCAAAGACAAACGTACATATTCAAAACCTTTAAATTTCACTTTGGAATGAAATATAAACAAGAATCGTTCTTGTTACCAGTTGTATTAAGGTGAATTACAGAACGTTTTGTTATAACGGTCTGGACCGCTTTGGCATTTTTCAGTGACTTAGCGGATAGCTAAAAAGAAGAGAAAATCGAGCAGAGCTAAGATAATGTTTTTAAAAAACAAAAAGCATGACTAAGAGTGATGGGCTTATAACCATATTGAAAAGAAGAATTGTAGATATAAAAAAGGGAAGCCTCAGCTTCCCTTTTTCTAGCGCTTTCTTCAAAAAAAAGAAGAGTGCAAGATTACGATTAATTCAGTAAGAATTAGTCGAAGATCTTAGCAACAACACCAGCACCTACAGTACGACCACCTTCACGGATAGCGAAACGTAGACCTTCGTCCATAGCGATTGGAGCGATTAGCTCAACTTGCATTTGGATGTTGTCGCCTGGCATTACCATTTCTACGCCTTCTGGTAGAGAGATGTCACCAGTTACGTCAGTTGTACGGAAGTAGAACTGTGGACGGTAGCCTTTGAAGAATGGA
>NZ_JAKRGG010000035.1:0-54922 GCF_022347645.1 Vibrio sp. MMH1-50 | reverse complement strand
CTCTTCAATTTAAGATTTTGTTCGGCTCAATGAATACTGAACATTCCTTTCGCTAATAAATAGCAGAAGTAATGTTTGAATTGACTGTGCTCTTATTGGCTTTCACTTTTAAAAAGTGAAATAAAACAGCTCAAGGCTGCTTCCCAATTCGAATGGTCACTTCGTTTCATTGAAACCTAATTTGAAGCCGAAGCTTCTAATTGGATTATCATCAACGAGTGCCCACACAGATTGATAGGTCTATATTTTTAAAGAACTTTTCTAACTAACTTGCCGCCTCAGCGCCTCGTCGTTAGGGGTGCGTATCTTACGCTTCCCGCTTTGAGAGTCAAGTATTTTTTCAAATTCTTTTTTCTCTCTTCCGACTCGCTGTGTGACTTTCGTCTCACTCCGTGTCGGTGGATGCGCAGTATAGGGAGTTGAGAAATTAGCGCAACCTTTTTTTGAAAAAAACTTTCCAAGCGGTTATTTATCCACCAAATGCGTTATATCTGCATATTTCTTCGTCACATTTGAGACATATCACAGCAATTGGTTGGAAAAACACCAACCATATACGTAAGATTCATGTGTCTATTTTGTTAATAGGCAGCCAATCTCTTTATCATCTATATGTAGTAATCAAAATGACGTCTAAAAAAAATCTGATCTTGTGTGCTGGGTTGGCGGTCATTGGGGGAATCATCTTCTCTCAGTTACCTGTGTCACCTGCCTTGAGCTTTGTTATCGGTGTTGTCGCTACTGCTTTTCTTTTTTCACTTTCTAGCAAAACACCTGTTCTTCAATCTTCGGATTCCGATCCTTCAACTAAAACGCTGTATGTCGGCAACCTTCCTTATAAGGCAAATGAAAGTCACGTTCGAGATTTGTTTGCTGAGTATGGTCAGGTCTATGCAGTACGCTTAATGAAAGATAAGCGCACTGGTAAAAGGAGAGGGTTTGGTTTTGTAGTGATGGCTGCGGCAGATGCAAAACCTGCTATCGCTAAACTTAACGAGAAGGAATATATGGAGCGTACACTTAAAGTGCGTATTGCTAACGATCCTAAACACCCTGATGGCGGTAAACCTGAACAGGATTAAACCCTAAGGTCGCCAAACAGGTATTCAGTGCATCTTCTTGCCAAGGAGGTGCACTGGCATAAATCTTCTTACTCCCTTCCTCTTGGCTTTCTTCCTTCATATCGCTGAGTAGTAATGCTTTCACTCGTCGAGCAATGGCTTCGCCAGAATCAATTAACGTAACCTCTCCACCTAACGCTTGATGGATTTCCTCTTTAATCAAAGGAAAATGAGTGCACCCCAATACAGCTACATCGACTTTATTACGTAATGGGAGAAGAATGCTTTCGAGCTCTGGAATAGAAATACTTTCGCCACGCAGCTTTTCTTCTGCCATATCCACTAAGCGAGTGGAACCTAATAGTTCGACAGGTTTGCCTTGAGCAAAGTCACGGATCAGTTCATGAGTATATTGACGAGTCACGGTCGCGGGCGTAGCAATAAGTCCTACACCCTGAGAAGCGAGTAATGAGGCCGGCTTGATCGCAGGCACCACTCCGACAACCGGAATGGATAGATTCGCACGCAATGATGGCAACACTATGGTACTTGCGGTATTGCAGGCGATGACTACTATGTCAGCTTGATGCTCTTCAACCAATGCTGCCACCAGCTTATTAACGCGAGTGATCAGCACATCTTGGTCTAGCTCGCCATATGGGTAAGCTTCGTTATCGAACAGATACAAGTAATCCATGTTTGGTAGAAGTCGGTGGATTTCTTGGAAGACCGATAGCCCTCCGACACCGGAATCAAACACTAGGACTTTTTTCTTACTTGATGCTCGCACGAGTCTTACCTGCAAATTAGAGACTCGGCGATCATACTGGTTAGATTTGTTTTGGCAATGCTTTGGCTCGGTATCTTTGATGACTGAATCGCTCCCCTGTTTCCACTTCAAGCTTAGCCAACTCTATATGTCCTTGAAATGATGAGGTTGATGTCACCAATGTATGGAATTCGCCATCTTCGCCACAGGGATCAATATGACCGGGTAATGACTCAATCAACGTTTTGTCATACCAACGTCCACACCACTCCGGCGGCAATACATTTCCATCGGTGGTAATCAACATGGTTTGAATTCCACGCTCGATAATTTCAAATGCCAATGCCTTGCTTTCTTCCCCCAACAAAGGGAATACACATTCCCAGCCGGCAGGTTCAATATAGCTGCGTCGATAATCAGCAATACCATTACAAAGCATATCACCGAACGCGACAGCTTCTACATTCAGCCCACTGCTTTGTAGTGCATTAACGATCGTCGATTGATAAATGTCGTTATTCGGGAACACTTCAGGCAGTTCGATAGTAATGAGCGGAAGGCCAAGTAAGTCCGCCTGCATTTGCACGACCTCAAGCGGGGTTGCTTGAAAAGGGACTTCTTTATCAACATAAGTGGTGTACAAGCCAACTACCTGATAATGCGGATCTTCGTTTAGACGCTCCAACGTTAATGTAGAGTCTTTTCCGCTTGACCAGCTAATCACAACACGTTTTGGTTTAGTCATCGTCTTTCCTTGTTACCTATTTCCACCAGCGCTTTACTTACAAAAAGAAAGACCGCCGATATGGCGGTCTCGTTTAGCTTGATTAAAAGCGGTAGTCTGCCGAGACAAAGTACTGACGCCCTGGCGTCGCGTAACTAGTGTACATCTCGTAGTTTTTATCGAAAGCGTTGCTTAGCTTCGCATTAATATCCCAGTTTTGGTTCACGGCGTAAGAAGCAGTGAAGTTCCATAGGCTGTAGCTCGGTAGTCTGGTACTGCCATTAAAGCGTTCACCTTGGTACAGGTACTGCGAGCCCAACGTCCATTGGTCAAACGTTGCGTAGGCGTTCCACTTAGCACCACGCTTAGAGCGGTACGCTAGCTGAGTATCTTTTGCCCCAGACTTATCGACAGGATCTTTATAATCTAAGTAAAACTCGTGAGAAACGATATCCGTGTCGAATTTCACCTCTAGTTCGACACCTTTGATCTCAGCTTCACCCACGTTTTGCATGCCAGAGCCTTTCCAAATCAACATGTTCTCAATTTGGTTGTAGTAACCCGTCACCGTCCAATCAACAATCGATACAGCACCAGATAGCGACAGCTCGGTATTTTCTGATTCTTCTGGTTTTAGGTTTGGCATTTCGTAGCCTGGGTAATACAAATCAACAAAGCTCGGCGCACGGAAAGCAGTACCGTGGCTCAGGATTAACTCATAACCTTCGTAAAAACTCCAACCCGCAGCGGTTTGCCATGTGGTGTTGTTACCAAATTGATTGTTGTCGTCATTACGTACGCTTGCTTCTAACGTCCATACGTCATAAACATATTGAGCAATGGCACTAACACCAAAGTTAGTTCTTGGGTTCTTCTCTGGATCATAGTCTTTAGCTGGTCCCCAACTGTTCGCCGCAATGTAGCCTTTTGCTAGCTTCTCAGTACGGTAATCCAAACCGCCACCAATACTCAGTTCTTCGTTAACGCTGTACGAGTTCAACCAAATCGCGTTGAACTGCTCAATAGCAACATGATCGCCAGTAGATTTGTTTTGACCTGATTTATGGTCGTAGTTGTCTTGTTGACCATAAGCCAATTTTAATTCAGATGAGTAAACGTCTTTGTTGTATTCCAGCGATAAGTCGGTGCCTACATACTCTACTTCACCAGTTTTTTTCTCATGACCACTCCAAATACTACTGTTGTCGTAATCGTATTCATTGTTGTAAGCACTCACCCCAACGTAACCAGACAAGTTGTCAGAAAAGTTTTGTTGGTAACCCAACTTCAGGTTTAGCGTTTCGAAGCCATGCTCATCGCCATCATTCAATCCTGGCTGAGGCTTAACATTAAAACCATCGGTTTTCTCGTATCCTAAGACACCCTTAAAGTGTTTACCTTCACCCACAGGTTTAGAGACCACAAACGTGCCTTTTTTATGGTTATTTGAGCCATAACCTGCAGACACTCGACCTGAATCGTCATTAATAGGCGCACGAGTAATAATGTTGATTACGCCAGAGATCGCTTCTGAACCATAGATAGAGGCTCGTGCACCACGAATGTAATCGATACGTTCGACAGAGTTGATTGGAAATTGGTTAAAGTCGATACCACCCATGATTGCACGAGGCATACGCACCCCATCAACTAAAACGAGTACTTGAGACGAGCTACCACCTCGAACGTAGATAGATGCGGATTGACCACGCCCACCGTACTGAGCAACTTCAACACTCGGCAGTGTACGGAACACATCAAACAGACTATTTGCTTGCAGGCGTTTAATGTCTTCTTTGGTTACCGTGACGGTTTGTGCAAGAACAGCACCATCAATTTGCTTGAAGCGGTTTGCCGTAACCACAACCGTTTCATCTGCGGAAACTTCTTGGGCCTGTGAATAAAAGGTAGGTGAAAGCAGCGATGCACACGTGATCGCAAGAAATGTTTTTCTCATTGTATTGTCCTAAGTCGCGTAATTCCTACCGAGCCCTACTCGTGTTGAGCAGTCCAGTGCTGTGGCTCAGTTGCTGGCAGGTATTCGGACTTAAGAGCAAGGTTGTACCGCCTACTTACTCGACTTCCCACATAAACTAATGCAGTGTCTTGATGAGCGTTCGTTCTCTTTTACCGCTGCGCGTCAGTTCTGGATTCTCACCAGATTCCCATTTCAGCCATCTAGATTGCTAGATAGCACCAGCTTGGGGCAAATACTATTAAGCTATTGATTATTTGTCCAGCCAATATTACCTCTGACAATTGTAACGATTTGGTTCATTGGTGTATCAACTGACACAGAACACACTATCTTTAAATCAATTGGGGCACAAAACTGGACATCCTATTGAGATTGAATAAAATCTGCGCTCTTAAATTGAATGCACCATAAAAGGTAAGATCATGGCTACTCTTGATGTAAACCCACAACGCTACCAAGAACAACTGGCTGAAAAAGTCGAACGTCTGAACGATATGTTCGCGCCATACAACGTGCCAGAACTGGAAGTGTTTGAATCACCAGAGCAGCACTACCGCATGCGTGCTGAGTTCCGCGTTTGGCATGAGGGTGAAGACCTTTACTACATCATGTTCAATCAAGAAACTCGTGAGAAATACCGCGTTGACCAATTCCCAGCAGCAAGCCGTCTGATCAACGACCTGATGCCACTATTGGTTGAAGCGATGAAAGACAACGAATCGCTACGTCGTAAACTGTTCCAAGTGGACTTTCTATCAACGCTTAGCGGTGAGATTCTGGTTTCACTGCTTTACCATCGCCAACTGGATGAAGAGTGGATTGAAAACGCGAAAGCCCTTAAGCAGCGTTTGAATGATGAAGGCTTCAACCTAAACATCATTGGTCGTGCTCGTAAAATGAAGATTGTCTTAGACCGTGACTACGTGATCGAGAAGCTAGACGTAAATGGTCAAAGCTACATCTACCAACAAGTAGAAAACAGCTTCACTCAACCAAACGGCAAAGTCGCTGAGAAGATGTTGGAATGGGCAGTCGACTGTACTCAAGAAAGCACTGGTGATCTCCTAGAGCTTTACTGTGGTAACGGTAACTTCTCTTTGGCGCTGGCACAAAACTTCGACCGCGTTCTTGCAACTGAATTAGCGAAGCCATCTGTGGTTTCTGCGCAATACAACATTGCAGCGAACGAGATTGATAACGTACAAATCCTACGTCTATCAGCAGAAGAGTTTACTCAAGCAATCGAAGGTAAGCGTGAATTCCGCCGCCTACAAGATGCAGGTGTGGATCTGAAGAGCTACAACTGCAATACGATTTTTGTCGATCCACCACGCTCAGGTATGGATGTCGACACTTGTAAGATGGTGCAAGGTTACGAGCGCATCATGTACATCTCTTGTAACCCAGAGACACTTAAAGAGAACTTGGACATTCTATGCGAAACCCACAACGTGACGCGTTTTGCTCTGTTTGACCAATTCCCTTACACACACCACATGGAAGCAGGTGTACTGTTGGAACGTAAAGCGTAATCCACCAGCCTCAGACATAAAAAAAGCGAGCTCAACGGCTCGCTTTTTTGTTAGATTCGCTTTGCTTATTCAGCAGTGGTCTTCTTTTCCATAAAACCCAGTTTCTTGCCGATCCACGCTAGGAGAATCATTGAAACCAGAATTGCGAAGAAGTTAGAGCCTGCTTCTGGGTATTGCGCTTTGATAAACGCAGAGTGACCAAATGCACCTACGAAGAAACACGCCAGACCAACAAGTGGGATATCTTCTGATACTGGGTTGTTTAGGTATTCTTGGTACAGCGCCTGTACAGCTAGCACGAGTGCAATCAGAGGGAAGATTGAAAAAGATACTTCACTCATGGTCAACCATGACAACAAAGCATCACCACACATACCTGCAACCAGTGCCAAAATCAGCGTTTTCTTTTCAGATTTATTTCCATTCGACATTATTCTATCCCGCCTTTTAATCGGTTACGTTCACGTTCTTTGCGATACCAATAGGCCCCTTTGGCTATCATTCGCAATTGCATGATCAATCGCTCGGCGAGTTCATCGCGCTCGCGTCGATCTAAATCTAAAGCTTCCGCACCAGAGCTAAACACCAAAGTAACCGACGCCTCTGCTTGAGTGAACGCCTCTTCTTTGGTCATGCCGGTGCTCATTAAGTACTCAGTTAATTCTGCCGCAAAATGCTGAATTTCTCGAGCGACGGCAGTACGAAATTCAGAGGAAGTGCCGGAGCGCTCACGCAACAATAAGCGGAAAACGTTAGGACTACTTTCAATGAATTCCATGAAGGTTTCAACTGAAGTTCGAATCACACTGCCTTCTTTGACAATACGCTGACGCGCCTGACGCATCAGCTGTCGCAACAACAAACCACCTTCATCAACCATGGTTAAGCCCAGCTCGTCCATGTCTTTGAAGTGACGGTAAAAAGAAGTCGGTGCAATTCCTGCCTCTCGGGCAACCTCACGCAAGCTGAGATTGGAAAAGCTGCGATCCGCACTGAGTTGATTAAATGCTGCATCGATCAACGATCGACGTGTTTTTTCTTTTTGCTGCGCGCGGATTCCCATCGATTTCATTCTTTAACTTGCTCTTTTTCTATTGGGTACGAGAGCTTCAATATAACGCATATCGCCCCCACGTATAAAGCGACGTTATCTGCCGATAAGCGGCGAGCACGTTACTATCGCCATGCATCTAATTGCAATCGCCTCACTTCAAATAGTAGACATACAGCATACCAATTAGTTCTTTTGGGCGATTCTGCGTGATCACTTCCACTCTCTAGCAGGCATTACGTGTTCCCAATAGAGTAAATGAGTTAAAATCCCGCTACAGCAATGTTAAGCAAATATAACAAGGAAGACATCATGGCGCATGCTAATCACTATGACGTGATCGTAATTGGTAGTGGCCCGGGCGGTGAAGGGGCGGCGATGGGATTGACCAAAGCCGGACTGAATGTTGCCATCGTAGAAAAGGAAAGCAGTGTTGGTGGCGGTTGTACGCACTGGGGAACCATACCATCCAAAGCATTGCGTCACGCAGTTAGCCGTATCATTGAATTCAATAGCAACCCGTTATTCTGCCGCAATAACACCAGCCTTCATGCAACATTTTCTGACATTTTAGGTCATGCAAAATCGGTAATAGATAAACAGACTCGACTTCGTCAGGGCTTTTATGATCGCAACTCATGCACACTGTTGTTTGGTACAGCCCGCTTTATCGATAACTACTCCATCGCCGTCATGCAAAGTGATGGTACGGAAGAAGTATACTCAGCAGATAAATTTGTTATCGCTACAGGCTCTCGTCCATACCAACCAAATGACGTTGACTTCTTACATGAACGCATCTACGACAGTGATTCCATCCTGAGCCTGAAGCACGACCCTCGCCACATCATTATTTACGGTGCAGGCGTGATTGGTTGTGAATACGCCTCAATCTTCCGCGGTTTAGGCGTGAAAACTGACCTGATTAACACTCGCGACCGCCTGCTCTCTTTCTTAGATAACGAAGTATCAGACGCATTGTCTTACCACTTCTGGAACAGTGGCGTGGTGATTCGTAACGATGAAACATTCGAGAAAATCGAAGGCACTGAAGATGGTGTTATCGTGCATCTTCAATCTGGCAAGAAGATGAAAGCCGATTGCCTACTGTATGCTAATGGTCGAACGGGTAACACAGACAAACTCAACTTACCTGCGGTTGGACTTGAGGGTGATTCGCGCGGACAGCTCAAAGTAGATGGTAACTACCGTACAGAGGTAGAACACATCTACGCAGTCGGTGATGTAATTGGCTACCCTAGCCTAGCGAGTGCAGCGTATGACCAAGGTCGTTTCGTGGCACAAGCCATCACTAAAGGGCAAGCTGACGGTAATCTGATTGATGACATCCCAACGGGTATCTACACCATTCCAGAAATCAGCTCAGTGGGTAAAACCGAGCAAGAACTGACTGCGGCGAAAGTGCCTTACGAAGTGGGACGTTCTTCGTTCAAGCATCTAGCTCGTGCACAGATTGCAGGTAAAGACATCGGCAGTTTAAAAATCCTCTTCCATCGCGAAACCAAAGAGATTCTTGGTATTCACTGCTTTGGTGAGCGCGCTGCGGAAATCATCCACATCGGTCAGGCCATCATGGAACAAAAAGGCGAAGCCAATACGATTGAATACTTCGTCAATACCACCTTTAACTACCCGACGATGGCAGAAGCGTATCGCGTAGCGGCGCTAAACGGTTTGAACCGATTATTCTAATTCAATTGGGTTGCCATGATCCAAAAGCTAAAACAGCAGGTTTCGACCTGCTGTTTCTATTTGAGTGACTAGGCAAGAAAGCTTCCCTTACGCCATTGATAAAAGAAGATAGCGCCGAGTCCAATCCCTCGCATTGCCATGAAACTGGTCATCGCAAACCATAGTGCATGGTTTTGCCAGCCAGAGAACAAAAAGAAGATTGCAAAGAAGCAGCAAGTCGCCACGAACATACTGTTTCGCATGTCTTTACCTTTGGTGGCACCAACAAAAATGCCATCAAACAGGAAGCACCACATCGACGCCAATGGCATGACCACCAGCCACGGCAGATATACCGCCGCTTGCTGCTGCACCGCTTCAATCGAAGTGATCATGGCGATCAAGTGCGATCCCGCCAAACCAAATACCGCAGTCAAACCTAAACAGATGATAAGGCTCCAAAAGAAAGTACCAATCAGCGAAGCATTGAGCTGCGCTCGGTCTTTGGCGCCAATCGCTTTGCCAACCATGGCTTCCATGGCGTAAGCAAAACCGTCCATGCCATAGGAAATCATCATCAAGAAACTCATCAATACCGCATTGGCCGCAACCACATCATCACCAAAGCTTGCACCTTGGAAAGTCATAAAGCTAAACGTAGCTTGTAAACATAGCGAGCGTAAGAAGATATCGCGATTGAGTTTTACGAACCGCCCTAGCCCATGTTGAGTATCGGTTAGCAGGCTCTTAGGTGATGGCAACAGACGGGCACACCACGTCCTCCATACACACATCAAGCCAAACGCCATGCCAGAGTAATCAGCAATCACTGAGGCTAGCGCTGCCCCTTCAACTTTCCAACCCAAACCAATCACAAACAGTAAATCGAGCGCAATATTGGTCACGTTGGTGATAATCACCATCCACATTGGGGCTTTGGAGTTTTGCGTTCCGAGTAGCCAGCCCAACAACACAAAGTTCATCAGCGCAGCGGGGGCACTCCACACTCGGATAGAGAAATATTGCATGCCGTAGTGCTTCACTTCAGCACTGGCATCACTCCAACCAAATATCAGATCCGCGATCGGGTTATGGGCAATAAGGAAGACTAACGCAAACAGCAGTGCCATCAGTGAGCCTTGCATAAACACCAAAGCAAGTTGTTTTCGGTCTTCACCACCATAGGACTGCGCCGCTAATCCAGTGGTCGACATACGTAAAAAGCCAAGCAACCAAAACGTCACACTGATCATGGTACTACCAAGCGCAACACCACCTAGATACCAAGCGTGTTCAAGGTGACCGATCACCGCAGCGTCAACCAAGCCCAATAGTGGAACAGTAATATTCGACAGCACCATAGGGATAGCGAGCGCTAACACTTGGCGATGCACTTGAGGATTCGATAAAGGAGAGAAGATAGAGTTTGTCACAGGCACCTCGTTGTTTAGATCAGCGAGTGTACCTGAGTACTAAGGGTCTGTTGACCTTTAGAGCTTATTTTTGCAGCTGTTTGTGGGTTCTTACTATTCAATCAAAAAAGAGAAAAGTTTGAAATACAGTAACTCAGTACAAGAGAGCCACAAAGCTGCCCAAGGGTTCGGCTAAAAGCGCTTTACTCTTTGTTGATAGGTCATTGCTTAGAGTGACTAGGCGGCTAACCTATCGTCGCGATTAAAACGCTTTTATCTCGAACAAAATTTAACCGCAAAAGGTAAACAGACCCTCGTGCCTATCCAATTACCACTTGATGTGAACGAGAACTGGCGTGAGACGATGCTTCAACATTGGGATCTTATTCAGCCAGCGCTGCCATGCTTTCCAGCGTGAGCAAAATCGGTCGAATGGCGAAAAGGCTTTGACCCATTGCGCCCATGGCAGCCAATGCAGTACTTGTTGTGCTGGTGCTTCAAAACCATGTGCATACGTATCTGAGCCGAGCTTCTGACCCCATTTACTTTCGGTTAAGTCACCTGCTAGTACCATGCACACTTCTGCCGATACAAAATGACGACCCAGAGTTTGGATGAAAGTCGCAACGCGCGATTCATTACAATCGAGTAAAGCCATCTCACACAGAATCAATACTGGTGCTTTTTCAGGAATGCGCAGTTCATCTAACCAATTCATGTCTTCTACGCTGCCACAACGATGCTCGTAGCGTTCGTTTTTATGAAACAATCGCTGACGCCAAACCAGATTCTCGGTGACATCCAGTTCAATCCAGTGACAACGACCATTGTCCAAACGGTAGAAACGCGTATCTAAGCCCGCACCAACGTTAATGATCCAAGCGTCTGAGTGTTGTTGAAGAAAGTGACTAACCTGCTGATCGCACAGCTGAGTTAAAGTCACGTGCAGCAGCTGCTTCTGATCGACGTCGCCACTGATGCAATCTGGTGCCATCTTGCAGCTCAAGCACGCTTTTGCAGCGATCGGATCGTACACCAAACCGTTATCGACCAAGCTTTCGCGGCTACGCAAAAACAACGGTTTCAACAGATGATTGGGTACGTGATGTTGAGGCTTGGACATGGGCATTTCCTTGCGCCGAAAAGAAAATGGTTAAATGGAATTAGATGATAATAAATCTCAATATCACTTGCAAGTTTTAACGCAACAGCCAAACGCTCTGAATCAGTGCGAGCGTAACTATGCTCGGAAGAAAAGAAATATGCTTTGAAGAAAATAAAAGTGGGTATAGAAAGTGCAGAAAACACAAAGCCCAGCAGAATGCTGGGCTTTATTAGAATGCTTGAGGTAAGAAACCTACATCCAGTCAGTGTTACGGATGATGCCAACCGCCAGACCTTCAATCGTCAGGTGTTGCGATGTTAGGTCAACTTGGATTGGTGAAAACTCTTCATTCTCTGCATGCAGTAGAACTGTAGAACCTTTACGCTCTAAACGCTTCACCGTCACATCATCATCAACACGTGCAACCACAACTTGACCGTCGCGCACATCTTGAGTTTTGTGCACAGCCAGCAAGTCGCCGTCCATAATACCGATGTCTTTCATACTTTCGCCGTTTACGCGAAGTAAGAAATCTGCTTTTGGTTTGAACATCGTAGGATCCACTTGGTAGTGAGACTCCACATGCTCTTGAGCCAGAATCGGCTCACCAGCAGCAACCTGACCAATCAAAGGCAGACCTTGATCGTCGTTTGCCGCATCTTCGAGTAGGATTCGGATCCCGCGAGATGCGCCTGGAATAATTTCAATCGCTTGTTTACGAGCAAGCGCTTTTAGGTGTTCTTCTGCGGCATTCGCAGAGCGGAAGCCAAGCTCACGCGCAATCTCTGCACGAGTTGGTGGCATTCCGGTGTCTTCGATTTTGCTTTTAATCAAATCGAAGACTTGTTGTTGGCGTGGCGTTAACGGCTTCATATGTCACCTGTCTTTTTATACAGTTAACTGTGAGTATATCCAGTAAATGAACAAATGAAAACCCAATTGGTTGTTTTTTAATTTATTTGCGCCAGTTTCAGATCCCACCCACAAACCTCAAGTGAACATACGTTTTAAACGCGCAATAGCCAATTCGTCTAATGAAAGCAACAACCTAGGGGTTCGACTAATTTCCGCTCAATAAAATTAAAAGGTTTGACCAGTTTCTGGTATCCTTGCTGCGCTTAAAATTTATCGCCTAGGCTTATTTCTATAGCCGTATCTATTTCCTTTCCTATAGAAGAAGGGAAAGCGGACGCAGAAATAAGGTTAGGTTTGTTTGAATACCTATTGAGGCTGTGAACTTTATGTCTTCTGGACAATCATTTTCACGTTCATTACTAAAACTACCTTTATCGGTAATGGTAAAGGGCACCACAATCCCATCGAATCCGATTGACGATCTCAACATCGACCTAGCGAAACCGATTGTGTACGCCTTACCGTTCCGTTCGAACGTGGATTTGCTGACACTACAAAAACAAGCTTTGAGCCTTGGTCTCCCAGACCCGCTTAGCCCGCTAGAAATCAATGGCAAAAAACTGACTCGTTACGTGTTTATTGCCTCTCGTCCAACCGTGATGAGCAATGATAACGACGTACCGAGTGAGTCTGTTTCTCTGTTTACTGATTTACTTGAATTGCACAAGCTCGATAGCGAACTAGACGTGCAAATGATTCCAGCGACCGTACTTTGGGGTCGTAAGCCAGGTAAAGAAGAAAACCATAAGCCGTACCTGCAACCAATGAACGGTCCGCAAAAAGCAAAAGCGGTAATGGCAGCAGGTCGTGACTGTTTGGTGCGCTTTAGCCCAGTGGTTTCACTGCGTTACATGGCAGACTCTCACGGTACCGACAGCGCTATTGCACACAAGCTAGCGCGCGTTGCACGTATCCACTTCTCTCGTCAGAAGCTCGCGGCATCGGGTCCAAACCTGCCTCAACGCCAAGTGTTGTTTGCACGCTTAATGAAATCGCCAGCAATCGAAAAAGCGATTGAAGACGAAGCGCAAAGCAAAAACATTTCTATCGAGAAAGCACGCAAAGAAGCCCATGACATCATGGATGAGATTGCAGCGGACTTCTCTTATGGTTTGGTTAAAAACGGCGATCGTATTCTTGGCTGGTTGTGGACGAAGCTGTACCAAGGTCTACACATAAACAACGCTTCGACCGTTCGTCGCCTAGCGCAAGATGGTCATGAGATCGTGTACGTACCATGTCACCGCAGTCACATGGACTACCTACTGCTTTCTTACGTTCTATACCATGAAGGTATGGTGCCACCGCATATCGCTGCGGGTATCAACCTGAATTTCTTCCCTGCGGGTCCAATCTTCCGTCGTGGTGGTGCGTTCTTTATTCGTCGTAGCTTTAAAGGCAATAAGCTGTACTCCACGATTTTCCGTGAGTACCTATCAGAGCTGTTTGCTAAAGGTTACTCGGTTGAGTACTTCAGTGAAGGTGGTCGTTCACGTACTGGTCGTCTACTTCAAGCAAAAACCGGTATGTTGGCAATGACGATTCAAGCCATGCTACGCGGTCTAAACCGTCCAGTAACATTGGTGCCTGTTTACATCGGTTACGAGCACGTAATGGAAGTAGGTACTTACGCCAAAGAGCTTCGAGGTTCACGCAAAGAGAAAGAAAACGCGGGTCTTGTGCTGCGTACTCTGCGTAAGCTGCGCAATTTTGGTCTTGGTTACGTTAACTTCGGTGAGCCAATTCAGCTAAACCAATACCTGAATGAACACGCTCCTGAGTGGACGAAAGACATCGATCGCATGGGCGGCAGCAAGCCACAATGGATGAACCCAGTGGTGAACGGTCTGGCAAACAAGATGATGACGCACATTAACGATGCAGCAGCGACTAACGCGCTGACTCTATGTGCGACCGCGCTATTGGCGTCTCGTCAGCGTGCATTGTCTCGTGACTCTCTAATCAACCAGATTGAATGCTACCTGAAGCTACTTAAGAACAACCCATACTCAAACACTTCAACAGTTCCAACAGAAACGGCTGAAGAGTTGGTAGATCACGCTATCTCACTTGATAAGTTTGTGATTGAAACCGACACCATGGGTGACATCATTTCGCTGGATCGTAGCCAGTCTATTCTGATGACTTACTACCGCAACAACATCATTCACCTGTTCGCCCTACCATCATTGATTGCTCAGATGATTATTCGTCAGCGCAACGTGACCGTAGAGAAGATTCAAGAAAACGTCGCTCAAATCTACCCATTCCTGAAAAAAGAGCTGTTCCTAAGCTACAAGGAAGAAGAGTTGAACGAGCTGGTCGTGAAGATCTTGAACGAGTTCATTGAGCAGAAGATGGTTTGCCAAGATGGTGACAAACTGGAAATTAACCAGTCAAACAACCAATCCTTGGTTTTGTTGGGTCGTACTATCACTGAAACACTGCAACGCTACTCTATTGCGATGAACTTACTGGTAGCTGACCAAGAACTGGGTAAATCAGACCTTGAACAGCAGAGCCAAGACATTGCGCAGCGTTTGGGTCGTCTACACGGTATTAACGCGCCAGAGTTTTTCGACAAAGGTGTGTTTGCTGCAATGTTCAATACGTTGAAAGAGCAACAATACCTAGATAGCGACGGCAACTGCGATCTTGAGAAGACAAAGCAATTTGCCAAACTACTCTTTGCTTTGCTCTACCCAGAAGTGAAATTGACCATCGAAGAGAGTATCCACCAGCTGCAAGCATAATTGGCTTAAGCTCGATATTCATCTAGACAAAACATAAAAGGCATCCAATTGGATGCCTTTTTCTATCTGAACGTTTGTACTGAGTTACCAGAAAGCGATAAACAGACCGACCGCAATCACCATTCCCACATAGTTGTTGTTAAGAAAGGCTCTGAAGCACAAGTCGCGCTCTCGGTGGCGAATCAAGTGTTGCTGGTATACAAACAAAGAAGCCGCAACCAAAATCGTCCAATAGTAGCTTTGCCCAAGTTCGTAATGTTGACCAAGCAACACTAACATCGCCAAGGTAATCAACTGCAGAACACCAATCACCAGCTTATCGTGACGCCCGAACAAGATAGCCGTTGATTTGATACCAATCTTTAAATCATCATCACGGTCGACCATCGCATATTGAGTATCGTAAGCAATGGTCCACAAAGCATTAATCACAAACACAAACCACACAATCCAAGGCAATTCGCCTGTTTGTGCTGCCCATGCCATCGGAATCGCCCAACTAAAAGCCAAACCTAAAAACAGCTGAGGCAAATAGGTGTAACGCTTCATAAATGGATAAATGAACGCTAAAAAGATACCAGCAAAGGATAGCTTGATCGTCAGCGGGTTCATGGTCAGCACCAATAAGAAAGAGCTGATACCTAGAACTAAAAACAGACCAATCGCTTCTTTCGAGGTCACTTTACCTGAGGGTAAAGGACGCTGCTTGGTACGTTTCACATGACCATCAACTTTACGGTCAGCAAAATCGTTAATCACACAACCGGCGCTTCGCATTAGGAATACACCTAACACAAACACGATGAGTACATTCCAACTTGGCATGCCTTGGGCGGCAATTACAAGTGCCCAAACCGTCGGCCACAATAACAAGAGTGAGCCAATTGGGCGATCCATTCGCATCAGTTGCCAATATGCTTTGGCTTTTTCTGCGGACATTTACACCTTCTCCTTAGCGTAAACTGGTGAATTGGGTAAGAATAGCTCAGCAACCAGCATGGGTTTGTGATTCATCCACAGTCTTGAGCGTCGCGCTAAAAGGCGCCCCTGTGGCAAATTAACCCATCCCATTTGCAGAGCATCGCGCTCAACGTTATCGGCGCTGAACACAGTTAAGCCCAGCGGAATATCTCCTTGCTGAGCTAAGTCATACTGTTGATCGACCAAGGTTGAACGAGGAATGAGCGTGCGTCCAATGACCCAATCTGTATTGTCGCCACATAAAATCACCTCTCTCAGTAGGCAATCTTGCTCAGACAATAGCTGGCTCTCATCCTGTTTTAACGTCTTGGCAGTGACGATCTGATTGTGCAGCAATTCCACTGTTAAGCGTTGGCAGTGCTGACCTAAACGACGTGACAAAGAGCCCTTTTCTTCAAGCCAATGCTTGGCGAATTCGTTAGGGAATTCAAAATCTTCGGGGTTTTGCCACTCTACTTCCAATAAAGAAGTAAGATAGAGTGATGTCGGCTGATTCATACTAGTATTCAATTGGAGGCTTTATGCGTACAATAAAGCAACAACTTACCGTCTTATTGAAACTGTAAGTTCCGTTATTTGTTATAGACGGTCTATTGTATCAAGACTGAAGCGATTCGAATATCGCGATCCAGAGAAAGAAAAGTTAGAAATATGTACAAACGTTATATAGCCCAAATTATTTTCGCGCTAAGTCTGCTTATTTCAGCACCGAGTTGGGCTGAATCTGAAGAGGCAGCACCTAAGTTAGCCTACTTTACGCTCGAACCCGATTTAACTACGAACTTCTATACCAAGGGTAATAAACTGGGTTATGTACAGGTGCGTATCGATATCATGGTGATGAGTCAGCAAGACCTCGCCGTTGTCGAACACCACCAACCATTGATCCGAGATGCGGTGATTGAACTATTGGGTAAACAAACAGAAGATACGATTAAGTCTTTATCTGGTCGTGAGGATCTGCGCAAAACGTTGGTGAAAGAACTCAATGAAACCCTACTGCCAGAGACGGGTAAAACCATCATCGCTGATTTGCTGTTTACCAAATACCTTTACCAATAATATGAACAGTTAAAGCTGACGAGCTGCTCCTATTAAACGAAAGACAGATAAACAAAAGACCACCGATTGGTGGTCTTTTTGTTGGTGTCTGTAAATCATTAACTTAGGAGGTTTGTTGGTATTTCTGTTTACCAGAATCAAACAACGCTATCGCCATACCAGAAAGTAAGCCAACTAAGTGGGCCGTGTTGGCAATCGCCATAAATGGTTGAACATAGCCAAGAACCAACCACACCAGCATAAAGCCAATAATAGGTTTAGGAAGTGTTAAGCCAAGATGTGGACAACGGTAACCAAGGATCCACAAGTAACCAAGTAGCGCATAAACCACACCAGATAAACCGCCGAAGTTTGCTCCTTCAACATAAAACTGACCCGCGCCGGAGAGCGCAGCAGAAATAAGGAAGATTTGCAGTAACTTTCCAGAGCTTAAACGGCGCTCGATATCGCCTCCCAATTGCCACCACCACAAGAGGTTGAACACAATATGGGTAACAGAAAAGTGCAATAACGCATGGCTAACCCAGCGCCAGAGCTGCCATTGCTGCCCTTCGAACGCAGGAAAATGCAATAAAGCAAACACACCATCACCAAAGCCGAACATCTGCAAAAAGTAGATAACGGCACAGACAACCATGATCAGCAAGGTCACTGGGCCCGCCTTAGCTTTCACCATACCCATAATGCTCGGGCTGGAATAATGAAATTTGCTCTTACGAGTATCGGCAACGTCCCACGAAGCGGCGCTATATTTCGACGCTGATGGATTGGCTAAGAATTGTTTTAGCTCGGCTTCGACTTCAATTTCATGCTGCGTATCCGTCAGCCAAAGTGCAAACTGTCCTTCACCTTCCGGCATCATCTGAATATCAATCTTGCGTGATGCCATGTAATCAATGAAGGCTTGCGCCATACGTGGATTATTTAACGTTACCAATCTCTTCATTAACTTCTCACTATCGGTAGTTCTGCTCGTTGCCAGGCTTCAAAGCCGCCATCCACACTGTACACCTGTTCGAAGCCTTGGTTAACCAAATATTGTGCCGCACCTTGGCTACTGATGCCGTGGTAACACATCACTAGGATTGGTTGTTCGAATTCCACATCGTTCATGAAAGGAACGATCGAATCATTAGTCAGATGAAAAGCGGATTCTGCATGCGCGACAGCAAAAGATTGAGGGTCACGAATATCTACAAGTTTTGCTTCACCTTGTTCGAGCAATGTCTGAGCGCCTTGAACATCGATATGTTGAAACTGGTCCATTTACTTTCTCTATGTCATTTTCGTTATTGACGCCATTGTAACCTATCCAAAGCCAAACTTAGACACAGAGATAGTCAGGTCATTGAAAGCTGTACACATTCGCACCGTTTGTGGATAAATCTGTGGATTGCGTTGATAAAGTATATTTGGATCATTTGATCCACAAGATGTAGTAATGATCTTGATCTAACTGTGTGTATATTTACAACTATCCCCAAGTGAAAAACCACACCTAAGCCTTATTTAGTCCGGCTTTCGAACAGTTGATGAATAATTACTTCACAGAGTTATACACAGGTAGCACAGATAAATTAGATCGCAAACACTATCGATTTTCGATCGAAAATAAAAAAGCCGAGATCACATGATCTCGGCTTTCTATGAAAATCTTACTTTAGATTAGAAGCGAAAGTTAGAACTCACCAACAGCAAGTTTCAGTTTCTTCATCGCGTTCTTTTCTAACTGACGAATACGCTCGGCAGATACACCAAACTCATCCGCTAGATCTTGAAGTGTTGCTTTCTCATCATCCAACCAACGAGAACGGACAATACGTTGACTACGCTCATCCAAACTCGCAAGAGCGTGGCCTAAGCGATTATTAGTATGCGTTTCCCAGTTAGCAGCTTCAATATTATCTGCTACATCAGACGATTTGTCCTCTAGGTACAACATTGGCGCTGTGTACGAGTTTACATTGTCGTCGTCATCCATTGGCATATCGAACGTTGAGTCCACTGCCGCTAGACGCGATTCCATTTCACGTACTTCTGAAGGCTCGACACCTAGCTCACGAGCTACGGTTTCAACTTCACCGTTGTTGAACCAACCTAGACGCTTTTTCGACTTACGTAGATTGAAGAACAGCTTACGTTGCGCTTTGGTTGTCGCGATCTTAACAATACGCCAGTTACGCAATACGTATTCATGGATTTCAGCTTTGATCCAGTGAACAGCGAAAGAAACCAAACGTACACCCACTTCAGGGTTAAAACGCTTAACCGCTTTCATAAGACCGATGTTGCCCTCTTGTACTAGATCTGCCATTGGCAAACCGTAGCCTGAGTAGCCACGAGCAACGTGAACAACGAATCGTAGGTGTGACAAGATAAGACCTTTCGCCGCGTCAATTTCACCCTTGTAGTGTAATCGTTCTGCAAGCTCACGCTCTTCGTCTGCAGTTAGCATTGGGTAGCTGTTTACAGAACGGATATAGCTATCAAGGCTATCTTGCGTGACTAGAGCCATCGGATACGCTTCTTTTGTCATTCAATTCCTCATCAATCTCTGATCTGGAGCATTACATTGCAATTTAGCTTGGCCATCTTGAACTTAAAATGAACAAGTTTCAAGAAGGGCGAGTAATTATCCATAAACAAATTGTCTAAACAAGAGGTAAAAATTAGCTTGTGCTAATAAATTCCAAGTATAAGACCTTTATCACCTAAACTGGTTCAATTTCTTTTAGATGACGCTGCGCGGATACTCGTGCGGCGATACAACCCAGTAAACTACCAGTGATAATTAATAGCAGAGATTCATCCCAACTCAGACCAATCAAGCGGAACTGACTGTCGTATAGTGAAGCCAATTGCTCAACGGCATTGTTCATCACCACAGTAATCAATGCGGTGACTAACCAAGCAATGCTCGCCCCCAGCACACCGAACCACATACCCGTGTACAAGTAAGGACGTAGAATGAAACCGTCGGTCGCACCAATCAGCTTCATGGTTTGAATCTCTTCTTTGTTCGCCAGCACATTAAAGCGCAATGTATTGCCGACGATTAAAAATACAGCACCTAACATCAGTATTGTCAGGGTGATGACAATAATGCCAGCAAGGGTTTTTATGGCATCAAGACGCGCCAGCCAATCTTCATCGAGCCTAACGTCAGTAACGTCTTGTTGCTCACGGACTTGCTTGGCTATCGACTGAATATCACTCTTTACTTCTGAATCTGGTGTGATCACCAACACGCCTGGTAGTGCGTAACCACTCAACAGACTCAACGCTTGGTCAAAGCCAGCGTATTGGCTTAAATCAGATAGACCTTGTTGCGGCGAAATATATTCCACCTCTTTTACCAAAGACCACGTTTCGATTTGGTCTTTTAACACCATCACACGCGCATCAGGCATGCCTTCTACTAAGTAAGCACTAACTTGCGATGGTGAAGCGACATCTTGTGCTGCGCTCGCCACGTTTTTACCCAGCAAGTACAAGCAAGCAGGCATCGCTAATGCCACTGAAATAACAGCTAAGGTAAGAATGTTACCTAAAGGACGACGCCATAACGCGCCAAAAGAAGATTTTGCTTGTTTTGCATGGACAGAGAAAAAACCATCGGTATTTGCACGCTTGGCACTGCGACCTTTCCCTTTTTTCTGGGTGCGCTTGTTACCTACCATAGTCTTCTACCTCACTTAGGAAGCCTTGGTTCAATTCAAAATGGCGATATTGTGGGCGAGTGTTTACTAACCCGATATCGTGCGTCGCAAGGAGAATCGTTACGCCAGCACGGTTAAATTCTTCAAACAATCGTAACACACGGTTAGACAGCTCTGGATCAAGGTTACCAGTTGGCTCATCGGCCACCAGTAGAGTTGGTCGGTTTACGACAGCGCGTGCAATACCAACACGTTGTTGTTCACCACCCGAAAGTTGACTTGGCAAACAACGGGCTTTATCCAACAAGCCCGTTTTATCCAACGCCGCAGAAACACGGCGTTTGATTTCGTTTTCAGAAATCGATTCGATGCGCATCGGCAGTGCAACGTTGTCGAACACACTGCGATCCATCAATAGACGGTGATCTTGGAAAACAATCCCGATATTGCGACGCAAGAAGGGAATGTCTTTGTTTGGGATACGAGTGATATCGTGACCATTGAAATGGATTTTGCCATCGGTTGGTCGCTCTATCGCACATATCAGTTTCAACAAGGTACTTTTACCTGCCCCGGAATGCCCACCTAAAAACGCCATTTCTCCGCGTCGAAGGTGAAAATCGACTTTCTGTAAGGCTTGTCGACCACCTCGGTAAGCTTTGCTCACTTGCTGAAATTTGATCACCGTTGATTTCCTCTAACTCTTGTTACTCTTCACGACTAAACAGAGCGTCAATGAACTCTTGAGTTTCAAATGGACGCAAGTCTTCGATGCCTTCGCCTACACCAATGTAGCGAATTGGGATTTCGAACTGATCAGCGATAGCGAAGATCACGCCACCTTTCGCTGTACCATCCAGCTTAGTCAATGTAATCCCGGTTAGAGGGGCAACATCACTGAAAAGTTTCGCTTGGCTAATTGCATTTTGACCTGTACCTGCATCTAGCGTCAGCATGATCTCGTGTGGCGCTGAGTCATCAATCTTCTTCATTACACGTACAATCTTACGCAGCTCTTCCATTAGGTTCGCTTTGTTTTGTAGACGACCTGCAGTATCGGCAATCACGACATCGACGCCACGCGCTTTTGCCGCTTCAATCGCATCATAGATAACCGAGGCACTGTCCGCGCCAGTGTGCTGAGCAATCACAGGAACGTTATTACGCTCACCCCATACTTGTAGCTGCTCAACCGCTGCCGCACGGAAGGTATCACCCGCCGCAAGCATGACTTTCTTACCTTGGCTTTGGAATTGCTTCGCCAGCTTACCGATTGTGGTGGTTTTACCGACACCGTTCACGCCAACCATTAAGATAACGTAAGGGGTTTTGCTGCTGTCGATTTCGAGAGGCTGTTCTACTTTCACAAGGATTTCTGCCATCTCTTCTTTCAGCAGACCGTAAAGTGCTTCACCATCTTTAAGATCACCGCGAGAGGCTTTTTCAGTCAGATTGTTGATGATTTTTGTGGTGGTTTCCATGCCTACATCAGCAATCAACAGTTGTTCTTCTAGCTCTTCGAAAAGGTCATCATCGATCTTCTTACCGCTGAACAAACCAAAGAAACCCGCACCGATGTTTGCTTTTGTGCGGCTTAGGCTACGCTTCAGGCGAGCAAAGAAGCTCTCGGTTGGTTTTTCTTGTTCTTGAACGCGAGGTGCAACTGGTACTTGTGGCTCTTCTGCTTCTGCTTCTGCTTCTGCTTCTGCTTCTGCTGGGGCAGCCTCGGCTTTCTCCGGCTCCGCTTCAACCGCTGTTTTTTCTTCTGCTTGCTCGGCAACGTCTTCTGTTGGTTGTTGCTCGGCGGCAGGAGCTTCCGCTGCTTCTTCTTTTACTGATTCTTCAGTTGTCGGTTTTTGGCTTTGCTCTTCATCACCAAAACCTAGCCACGAAAGTAATCCGCGCTTCTTTTTTTCCGTCATCTGGGGCTATCCTAGATTGTCTTCTTATCTATTAATGACTCTTTTCTGACAAGAATATTAACTTTACAGAAAAGGCGAATGACAAAGTTGTGAAAACTTTCCAATTAGGTAAATCTAATCTTATTAGTGTTACACTCTGTCATCTTGAATATTCTGGGCTGTATCCAAGCTCAAAGCTTGGGCGATTGGGTATAGTATCACTTTATTAGCGGTCAAAAAATCTATGGTAAGACGTCGCCAGCAAAACTCATCACAAAAAACGCCAACAACGGGCTTTGTACGCATTATTAGTGGGTTATGGAGAGGTAGAAAGCTCCCTGTTCATGATGCAGAGGGCTTACGCCCAACCACGGATCGCGTAAAAGAAACCCTGTTTAACTGGTTAGCTCAAGATGTACCGCAGGCGAAGTGTCTCGACTTGTTTGCGGGCTCAGGCGGTTTAGGCTTTGAATCAGCTTCACGCCAAGCTGACCAAGTAACTATGATTGAGCTAAATCCACAAGCATTTCAGCAACTGCAAAAGAACGTAACTTCCTTGAATGCCAACAACATTCAAGTAGTGAACACTGATGCAATTAGCTTTTTGCAGCAACCGGGGACACCTCACCACGTAGTATTCATCGATCCGCCATTCCGCAAAGGATTATTGGATGAAACCGTGACCTTGCTAGAGCAAAACGGCTGGCTTGCTGAAGATGCGATGATTTATATTGAAACTGAAAAAGAGCTGAACATTGCTGGGCTACCAGAGAGCTGGCACCTACATCGCGAGAAAACCGCAGGTCAAGTGAGCTACCGTTTATACGAACGCTCACCAGCTTAAAGCCTCGATTTAAAAGGATAGTTAAATGAAAGCATTATTGATACTGGCTAAAGCGGCCATCGCCTTTGTCTGGTTCGTGTTGATCCTCAACTTCTTTATGCCATTCCCTGGTAAAGCAGCGATTGCGTTGTACATCATGACCGCTTTCTTGTTCATCATGCACGGTTTGCAAATGGCGATCTTCATTGGTGCATTTGGCGACAAGATTAAGATGAGCGCATGGGAAAAGTACTCCATTTTGATTTTTGGTATTTTTGCTCTGCTCGATATTCGTCGTAAGCACATGATGTAATAAGACAGATAAACGAAAGCCGCTCATAAGAGCGGCTTTTTTGTATTTATCATCTCGGTAATGGCTCAGCCCATGTAGCTCTTCACCCCATCAAGGAACATTTGGGTAGATATCATCACTAGCAGTAGCCCCATCAATCGCTCAACGGCTTTTAAGCCACGCTCTCCTAGGATACGGTGGAAGAAGCTGTAGAACATCAAAATAAAGAAAGTCGCGCCCCAAGCAATTAACACGGCGGCAGACAGCTCCATAATCTTATCGGGATGCTGAGAAGAAAGTAAAAGCAGCGCTGCAATCACCGAAGGTCCCGCAATCATCGGGATAGCCATTGGTACAATAAACGGCTCTTCGCCGGCAGCCAATCCAGTAATGCTGCCAGCGCTTGGGAAAATCATCTTAATGGCGATGATAAACAGAATGATACCACCAGAAATACTCAAGGTTTCAGGCTGAACATGAAGGAAGCTCATGATGCTCTGCCCTGCAAATAAGAACAGCATCAAAATCATCAAGGCAAACACTAACTCACGGATCAGTACTTTGCGACGACGCTTTGCATCGAGATGTTTGAGAATGGATAGCACAATCGGCAAATTGCCGAGCGGGTCCATAATAAGAAACAGCATGGTCGCTGCAGAAAGAATGTCCATGTTCTGACCTCGACAGGAAAATTGGCGGCCAGTATAACAAAGTGACTACATGAATATATGTTTGAAGGCGAAATGCATTTATCGCCTTCACAGAACAACGCTTAACCGCCGCTTAGTGATTGCAAACGCGCGCCATGTTTACGACAAACTTACCTTCTAGCTCGCGTACTTTTTCTCGCTTTAGCAAAAACTCTAGCAATGCATCTAAGTCTAGATCATTCAGCTTACAGGTATGAAAGCGTGCCTCAGAACCAAAGTGACCCGCAAGCTCATCACGGTTCATTGGGGTTTCACGAAGTAGGTTCAGTAGATTGTGAGCATGAATTTCAGTCATTATTGACTCCGGTCATCAAGTTGAATTCGTCCAGTTTACTGAAAAAAAGACGAGGTACTTTGACCTGAGTTAGTAAATGATAGAGGCAACAATTAACGCATGAGCAAAAAAGTAGCTGCCACTCACCCAGACATAGGCGCGTTTCATCGGCTTACGATAACCATGTATTGCATAAGCTAAGGCGGAATAAATCATCACTAAGGTGCCGCTAAACCCGAGCGCACTAGCAAAGCTCGGCACTTGTAACCACACCTCTCCCGCAGCCCAAGCCAATTGAACTAGCATAATGCCCATAATCACGACCGGAAAGACCATGGAATCCAATTGTGGCAATAGTAGGAAAAATGCGACGATACTTGCTGCGAGAAGCAGAGCTAACAACCACCAAACGATGTCACCATTGAGCTGAACCCAAAATGATTTGCTATAGCAGATTTGTGCTAGGAGATAACCCGCGAAATAAAGAGGTTTGCGAGATTTAAATGAATGAAGAGTGTCAGCAAACATCGAAACCACTAAACCACCAACGATCCAATATGTGTGTGGTGCTGAAGAACCTTCGGTCAGTGCCAAAATCAGCAGCAATAGCAGAGTAAAGATTTTAAATGTGAGAGACTGCGTTGGATTGGCTTGTTTCGCCCCCAACACGGAATACATCCCCGATAGCCCTATCGCTAACCAACTCCACATGCCGATACACCTTTCACGTAATCTCGCCGCTAGTCTAGGTAGACCAATCTTGATGTAAAGATGCAATCAGTGAAAGTTGGATCTCGATAGCGAATCGCAACATTTTGTAGCCGCAACTTACTCAATTAATGGTTATCGTTTTTCTCGCAATCATTGAGGTGAATGATTTAGTGAAAGCAATCAACGGCAGCGAAATAAATTCGCTGACTTTCAATAAATTGAAAAACAAACCGCCAATTTGTTCGCCATGCAACCGTTATGGATAAATAACCGACACAAAAACCAAATCCACCACCTCTGACCACTCAGAAAGCTAAAAACACCGTTCCATAACAAGACTCGTAACTACCAGAGTAGTAAAACCTCAGGTTAAAAGTTCAAACAACCACACCTAACTACATGATATAAAAAAGAATAGCCAACAAAAGCGATAAAAACCTAACCTTAGCTATTGTAGATTATAGCTAAAGCCTTTTGATACTGTAGTTTTCTCATTAGATAGGAAAAATAAGACGAAATAGACGTCCATAAGTGTTCACTTCATTAGCACAAAACCTAATTTTCTCAACTTTTGAGAAATTCAGCAAAAATAGCCAACCAACATCACCACCCAGACAAGAAACACTATTTCACCATAAGATTACTCATATTTAACACATTAAAATCATATACTTAAAAACAAAAAGAAGAGAAAAACAACAAGTCGAACACTTAAAGAACAGCACAAAAAACACAGTTTTATTAGTCAATTTAGGGTAAAAACAGTTAAGTTAAGTGCGAGTTTTGAAAACTTTTCCGCTTTGAAGTTGATCAAAGCTCAAAAACAGTGCTATATTATTTACATCGAGTTCATCAATGATTTTAGGGGTAGTGTTATGATTTCTTCTTCTCAAAAACAAGGGCTGGTAATGATTGCAGTGGTTGTTGGTTTAATGACACTGCCAATGATGTACTAAGTTACTGTTTAAAATAAAAAAGGGACGCTTTCGCGTCCCTTTTTTATTATTCAAATTTTATCGTCTACAAATGCTTAACCAGAATGTCCCAATGCATGTAGTAGAAACCAAGTGCAGCGAGCGTAATCAAGGCCATTAACAAAATCGCCGCTCGCCAAATAAAGCGTGAACTTCGTGGTGTCAGCTCCTTTTCGCATGCATCGCACGCAGCTAAGAAACCTTTTCGATCGTCCAGCTTGTAATCCTCTTCGTGAACAACCTTGTTTCTTACGGTCGCAATAAACCGCAACTTAGCAACAACGTCATGCGGCAAGCGCTCTTCACAACTAGTGATAAGCTGATGTAACCCTTTCCCTTCCGCGTGGTATTGCGTACGCAGAAGTTTCTCGATCGTTCGGGTACGCATGACTACTTTCTCAATATCTGACATCGTAACCCTCCTTACTTGACCCTTCCTTCGTCAGTCATTTCATTCTTCTATAAATTTAGAACTTTTTCGAGCCAAAAGGTGCAAATTTCCTTTTAAATTGTGCTCTTGAACGCATATAAAATGTGAAGTGCGCCGAATAAAATCTACGACGCTTTTACTAGATCACGATTAATTTATCTCAACTCATAGTTTAATCAGGGAGTTCTGTAAAATAGGTGCCAATGAAACATTGGAGGTTATCATGCCAATCTCACTTATTTTGGCTTTGTTCGCTCTGATTGCGCTCGGCGCATGGGCGTTTTTCCGCTTCTACAGCAAACATTACTTTGGCGAAGATGCACCTGAGCAAAGTGCTCAAGTGACCATCTTAGACAAACAAGCAATAGAAGTACCGGATGCAGAGCCAGGTCAAGACGATCAAGAATATTGGATTTATGTACAACGCGGTTCGATTGGACCAAAACGCGAATTTCAAATCGGTGTGCACTATTACCACGCACTCAATCCGGGTGATAAAGGCACACTGACTTACCGTGGCGATAAGTTCTTACATTTCGCCTTAAAGCGCTAATCTACGGTAGCAACCAGCGAGTCTTGGCGGACTTGGAGAACAGATAGCTCATCGCCAAGGCTCCAGCACCACTCAATACAATCCACACAGGAATCACCCATGCAGGGTGACCTTGATACCAACCGAATGCTTTCATCGGCCATAAGAAGATTGGGTGAAGAAGATAAATACCTAAACTGTGCTGGCTAATAAAACTCACCACTTTTTGCGCTTTCGGTGCCAAGCCCTCTCCAAAGTAACGACACAACATAAAAATCATCGATGCTGCGAGAATCACATTCAATGTTTTGTATGAGAACCAGCGCCCTACTGTGTATTTGTCTGCTTCTAAACTGTTGGTCACAACCATAGTAAACGTCACTGCTAATGCCACCAACCCAAACGCAGTAAACGCCGTCACAACGGAACGGTTTAATGGAATTTTCTTAAACAACACATAGCCTAACGGTAAATACCCCATGTAAAGCCAATATTGATTACTCCATGGTCCATCAATTTTGAATAGGAATAAGGTACTCGTGAACAACCAAAACGCTAAATAGGTGTAAATAACGTTGTCATCGACATTGCGAACCATCCATTGAAACAACGGAATCACAAAATAGAGTGGAATAAAGTAGTAGAAAAAACCAAGGTGATAATAAGTTGCATGATACGGACTGTTACTCACCACTTCTTTTACCGTGGCAAAATCAAAACCTTGCGCTGTCCAACCCGATAAATACGCGTAAAACATCGACCAAACCAAAAAAGGCACCAGCACTTTGCCTAAACGTCGTTTGACGTAGTATTTGGCATCAAAAGGACGCGTATCGCTGAGCATCAATGCACCAGTTATCAAAATAAACACTGGCACCGCCCAACGCGTCACGCTGTTCACACCGACTGCCGTCGCCCATTGATCGAATGGAATCACGCCCAATTCATTACGATATGGCGCTAACACGTGAATAGCGATCACTGCCACTGCAGCGACACAACGTAATAAGTCGAAAAACAGAACCCTTTCTCTCATACCCTTTCCTAGTTTGTGTAACTTCACGTCTATAGCATAGGGTAATTTTCGCTCAGTTAAATAGTTAACAATCTGTTTTTGCTTATTTTTAACTCAGCTATGAAGCTCTAATAACATTGATTTGCACAATAGTTAGCGACAAATCCTATTGTACAAATAGGATCACCAGCCCTAAGCTTTCTTGGATATGAAACAGATTTAGCCGTTTCTTTCCATTAGGATGCTGGACAGATTATTAAGAGAGGTCTTTATGAAGAAAACATTATTAGCATCACTGGTTTGTGTAGTGGCTTTAGCTGGATGTAATCAAAAGGAAGAGACCGTGGCACCAACACAATCGCAATCGGAAGCGAACCCTATCTGCAGCACGGAAAATCTTGCTGGCGGCTGGTCACAAGGTGAAGTAACACCTGAGGCTCAGCAAGCGCTCGACTTTGTTCTTGGGCAGATGAATACCGCTGCTAAACTAAAAGAAATCTTGAGCGTACGAACTCAAGTCGTGAATGGCATTAACTACGCGATTGAATTCGAAATGGACAATGGTGAAGTCTGGAACACCATCGTTTACCGTTCGTTAAAAGGTGATATGGAAATGACGCAACCGGCACAGCAAGGTCGCCTTTGCCCATAACCAAGATTTACTGATTTGCGATACTGAATCGTAAATACAAAAATGGCTCCCAATATGGAGCCATTTTTATTTCTAACTCGTAAATCGATTTAAGCCGTAGCTACTTTGGTTTTTGGTAGCTTGATAGAAATGACCGTTGTCAGCGCTAAGAAGGCAAAGGACACCCACAAACATGCAGCAAGCCCTGCTTCTTGGTAAATCCAACCAGAAAGAACCGTACCGATCAAACGTCCCATCGCATTCGCCATGTAATAGAAACCGACATCCAATGAAACACCGTCGCCTTTTGCGTAGCTGACGATTAGATAAGAGTGCAAAGATGAGTTCACCGCAAATACGGCACCAAAAATCATCAAGCCCACCACAATGACCAGTTCTGGTTGCCAGCCAATCTGCACGCCGTAAGCAATTGCACCAGTGATAACAGCAAGGATACCAGCCCAAATTAATGCCGCGCTGCCATCTGGCACTCGACCTTGCGCTTTACCGGTAATACGAGGTGCAAAGCCTTGAACGAATCCGTAAGCAATCACCCAAGCTGCCAGGAAGCCGCCCACCATCAGGTGATCCCAACCAAATACGCTGCCAAGGTAAATCGGCAGTGCAACAACAAACCACACATCACGAGCACCAAATAGGAACATACGCGCTGCAGAAAGGATGTTCACCGATTCTGACTTAGAGAAAATCTGACGAAATTTAGGTTTGCTCTTCGCCTTACCCATATCCGCTTCTAACCAAACTAAACTGCACACGAAGACAATCGCCAACACACTTGCCATGATGATCATCGAAGTTTGGAAACCAAACGCTGATAGCAATAAACCACCAACAAAGAAACCCGCACCTTTCAGTGCATTCTTCGAGCCCGTTAAGATCGCAACCCACTTATAAAGTGCACCTTGTTGCTCGTCTGGCACTAAAGTTTTGATCGCGCTCTTGGCACTCATCTTATTTAAGTCTTTGGCAATACCCGAAATTGCCTGCGCAGCCATTACCCAAGGAATGGTCAACCAAGCACTGGGCACAGCCAACATCAGCAAAGCAAAAATCTGCATCCCTAAGCCGACGTTCATGGTTTTGTTCAAACCAAGTCGAGCACCTAGCCAGCCGCCAACCAAGTTGGTCACTACGCCAAAAAATTCATAGAAAAGGAACAGCGAAGCAATGGCTAAGCTTGAGTAACCTAAGTCATGGAAGTAAAGCACCACCAGCATACGTAGTGCACCATCCGTCACGGTAAAGTTCCAATAGTTGAACGTCACCAGCATATACTGACGGATACTTTTGCTTAGTTTTGAAATCATAACGACCTCAGATGTACAGCATTTAGAGTATTTAGATCATGATGTTCCAAATGCTCTATGACCTGAACACCAGCATTGAGCCATCTCAATACTGACGCTAAATAGTGAAACAAGAACTGATGAGATATCTAAATATTATTCATTAACAAACAATAAGTTAAATATAAAACCAATAAACAAGAATCACATAAATTGGTAAGCCATTACGGCATAAAAAGAGCTTTTGGATCATGATGTACCAAAAGCCCTATAAGCTGATCAAGCGTTTTGAGCTACACGCTCGATGTACTCAACTTGTACAGGCTTTGTGAAAGCACCAGGACGTAGCGCTTGCACTTCACGCACGATGTCTTCTAGCGCCCAATCTTTCTCTAGCAATAGGTGTGCAGCGAACAAACCTGTGCGACCAGAGCCACCCATGCAGTGCATTGCAACCTTGCCATCTTGAGCTAGAATCGCGTGCAGTTCAGGACTCGCTTGTGACCATTTAGCAGCGAACTCTTCGCCCGGAGCACAGTCATCTTCAATCTCAATTTGGAACCATTTCATGCCCAATTGTTGGGTTAATTCGCCCAACGCAGACACGTCTTTAGACGCTAATTCAACATCATCAAGGGCTGTAACAATTGCTTCTACGCCTTGCGCTTTTAGCTGCTCTAGCGAAGCTTGCAGTTCAACACCTTTGGTGCCTGGACATGGAGTCAGTACCAACGCGCCCGCTTCTAAATCTAATTGCCATGTAGGATGAGACATCTTAAAGCTCCTTATGCCATACCAACGTTACGAACCAATTCTGCAGTACGCGTCGCGTAACCCATTTCGTTATCGTACCAAGCGTAAATCTTCACCATACGAGAACCCACAACCATGGTTGATTGCGCATCAACGATCGTTGAACGTTGGTCGCCTTTGTAATCGATAGAAACCAATGGACGCTCTTCAAAGCCAAGGATGCCTTTTAGTTCTCCTTCAGAAGCTTCTTTCAGTAGTGCGTTAACCTCTTCTGCCGTGGTATCACGTTTCACATCAAAAATAATGTCAGTGAGTGAGGCGTTTGCTAGAGGAACACGAACCGCGTGACCGTTAATCTTGTCTTTCAACTCAGGGAAGATTTCAACAATCGCTTTTGCACTGCCCGTTGTGGTTGGAATTAGGCTCATGCCACATGCACGTGCACGACGTAGGTCTTTGTGCGGCGCATCCAGAATCGTTTGTGTGTTAGTTAAATCGTGAATCGTTGTGAATGACGATTGTTCAATGCCCAGTTTTTCGTGAATCACTTTCACAACAGGTGCAATACAGTTCGTTGTACAAGACGCTGCGGTTACGATGCGGTGCTGCGCAGGGTCGAAGATGTGGTCGTTCACACCCACTACGATGTTAGCTACGCCGTCTTCTTTTACTGGTGCGCTAACAACAACACGTTTTACGCCTTGCTCTAGGTATTTGTTTAGGAATGAGGTTTTGCGATGAACGCCCGTTGCTTCAATCACAACATCACATTGACCCCAGTTCACAGCATCGATATCACGCTCTTGTGAAGTCGTGATGCGCTTACCGTTGATCACCATGTCTGTGCCTTCAACTTGCACTGCATGGTTCCAACGACCTTGAACTGAATCGAACTCAAGTAAGTGACCCAGAGTCGCCGCATCACCCGCTACATCGTTGATGTGTACGAACTCTAGTTCTGGCCAATCAAACGCTGCGCGTAATGCCAAACGACCAATTCGACCGAAACCGTTAATACCTACTTTAATCGTCATAATCTTCTACCTTTAAGCTTTCGCTGGTTAACAGCACGCTGCGCGAGCTTTGTCGTGCAAACGTGAAATATCTTCTTGGTACTCTTGCTTCAAGCAGTTCGAGGCTACCAAGTCATCAATCAATTTTTGCATCCATCCCGGTAATTGATCTGACAGCTCGTAGTACACCCATTGCCCCTGACGTTTATCAACCAAAATACCATTTGATCTTAGCTGAGCCAGATGGCGAGAAATCTTTGGTTGGCTTTGTTGTAGCGCATGGGCTAAATCACCAACACAAGTTTCCCCTTCACGAACCACCAGCATTAAGCAACGCACACGAGTCTCGTCGGAAAGAAGTTTGAAAAACTGATGTGGAAGCATACTTACATACCTATATATGGATATGCATATATAGTTATTTAAAAATAGAATAACGTCAAGCGATCGTGCTCGACTGTAATAAAAGTTTAATATTTGATCAGATTAGGCGCCAGAAAAGGTCTGGCTCCAGCGAACGGCTTCGCCAAGTTCAGACTTAACATCATCCACAGAAAGTCCGAGTTGCTGGGAGAATTGCTCCACGCCTGCCCAATCGGCACGCTCGTAGCATTCCTCAATTGCCAACAACGCGCCGTATTCACCTTGGCGATGCAACAAGGCTTGCTGCACGGAAGGGCTTAAAGGCAGCTGTCCCACTAAAGATTCCACAGACAAATCAAGCATGGCGTCGAGAATCGATAACAAGCCAACCATAAAACCCTGCTCGTTGAGATGCGCAAAAGGTTGATAGCGCGACATAGCTTCGCAGAATTGAGCGCGTTGCAAAGATAAGTTGTACAACTCGCGCGGCTTCTGCCCGGAGATATATGACGCAACCACCAGTGAGACAAACATTTTGAGCTTTTCTTGTCCAAGATAAATCAAAGCTTGGCGGAATGAAGTGATGGTCACTTCTAACGTGGTCGATTGTGTATTCACAAAACGCAGTAACTTGTACGACAACGTGACATCTTGAGTAATGATGTTTTCAATCCGGTCAAAGTCTGGATCGGGGACACACACTTCTCGAAATAGCTTGAGCGCCAACACTTGCTCGGGACTCACGTATTTAGTCTGCATCACTTCAGGCTTGCTGAAGAAGTAGCCTTGGAAGAATTTAAAGCCTGCCTCTTTGGTCGCTTCAAACTCAGCTTCGGTTTCTACTCGCTCAGCTAAGAAATGGTATTTGGTGCGCTTTTTAGTGTGCTTCTTAACTAAGTCGCATGCCTTTTTTAGCCCCATCGCCATGATATCGAGTTTCACGATATGGACATACGGTAAGAAACGACGCCATTCGTCAGTCAACGTGAAGTCATCAAGCGCGATCAAATAGCCTTCACGGTACAGTTCGCGAATGGCTTCAAGCAGCTCATCGGTTGGTTGGCAGGTTTCGAGTACCTCAACCACGATTTTGTTTTTCGGCAAGCTTCTTGGCAGCCGACGCAGCAAACTTTGGTGAGGAAAATTGATGAAGCATCGTGAAGATGCAATCAGAGGATTGGTTCCGACAGAGAGAAAGTTCTCTACTATCAATCGGTATGTCGCCCTGTTTGAATCGATGTGCGCAGGATAGGCATTACTTTCACCATCACGGAACAACAACTCATATCCCAGCGTCTGTCTTTTACGGTTAAAGATTGGCTGGCGGGCGACATATGCGTTTTTCATTCGAAATTATTGTGCTTTTTATAACTTGTTACTTAGCTGCCGCTAATAATGCACCACATCCCATGAACATTGAACCGAATACTTTATTAATTTTGCCCATGATCTTATCTGAGCGAATAAAGCGTCCCATTTGTGCGGCCAAACTGGTGTAGCCCAGCATCACAAACGCGTCAATGGTCACCGTCGTCACGCCCAATACCAACAGCTGAGTTAGTTGGTCTTTCGCTGGATCGATAAATTGTGGAAACAGTGCCACCAAGAATACGATCGATTTCGGGTTAGTCAGGTTGATAAGAATGGCTTTGTACAACAGAGAAGTACCTGACATGGTTTGGTGACTTTCGGTTGCAACCAAGCCGGATGTATCACGCCACTTTTGAATGCCAAGCCACACAAGGTAAGCTGCACCAACCCATTTGATCACAGTAAATGCCGTCGCCGATTGCGCGACTAAAGCACCAATGCCAGCGCCAACTAAAGCAATATGAATTGCCAAACCAATCTGTAAACCAACGATAGCACCCAATGACTTGCGCGTGCCGTAACTCAAACCATTACTGATTGAGTTGACGGTGCCAGATCCCGGAGCCAGACTAAAAACGATTGCAGTTACCACATAGGCTAACCAAACATGGGTATCCATTGCATTTCCTCAATAATTCTTCGATGATACATCGCGTAAACAACGTATCTTCAGGTAATCGACTAATGGCTATTAACCATTCACCTTTGACTTATACTCAAGAGACCTTATTTGAGCAAGCAATAGGTGGTCCGATCGCAGCACTTTGGCAAGAACGCCAAGAAGGCTTTGTAAAAGGGACAGAGAAAAAGAAAATCTACTGGTGCAAACTCACCAATCCCGAACACACCAAAGCCGTACTGATCGTCAACGGTCGCATTGAAGCCTCCTGGAAATACCAAGAACTGTTCTACGACCTATATCGACAAGGTTATGACGTGTATTCGTTTGACCACCGAGGACAAGGTTTATCAGATCGTCTGCTACCAGACTCAGACATGGGTCACGTCTATGACTTTAATGATTATATTGACGATATGGAATTGGTACTGCAGCAACTCAATTTGAGTGGATACCAGCAGCGCTTTGTCATTTCCCACTCGATGGGCGGTGCAATTGCAACACGTTACCTGCAAACTCACCCAGACCACAACTTTGACGGTTTGATTCTGAGTGCTCCGATGTTTGGTATCAACCTTCCTTGGTATCTCAGCCCTATCGCGATTCCAGTCACACAAATCCTTGCAGCGGTTTCCCCGCAACCAAGCTATGCGCCAGGTCATAAGGAATACTACCCAAAGCCGTTTGAAGATAACCCACTTAGCCAAAGCTACGATCGTTATCACTGGTTCCGTGGTTTATACCGCGATAAACCAGAGCTACAAGTGGGCGGTCCAAGCACACGCTGGGTATGGCAAGGCTTGATGGCAGCCAAGCAATGTATTTTGCTGACACGCCAAATTAAAGTTCCGGTTTTATTGGTTCAATCAGGTAACGATCGCATCGTGAGTAACGCCGCGCAGCAACGCTTTATCGATAAGCTAAGTAAGACTAACCCCAATGCCAGCCTAGTTTCTATTGCTGGCGCAGAGCACGAAATCTTGTTTGAAAAAGACCAGTATCGCAACCAAGCACTTGATGCGGTTTTTGCCTTCATGCGTGAGCACAGCCAATAAATCAGATTAAAGAGGAAATACGAGCTCAGCGATTTACCCTCTTTTTCCTCCTTATTTTGGCGTAGACTTCATCATGTTCCCCGCACTCGGAGCAGTACGATCTAGTCAATCTACTGCGCTCCGTGTGCAATCAACCTGTTCTACTCTATCCGAACCGTTTACGAGGGCTTCATGAGCACATCGCTACCTTGCAAAGAGATCACTAAAATCGTTGCCTCAGATCTGGATGGCACTTTACTCGCACCAAACCACCAGCTAAGCGCTTACTCGAAAGAGACGCTCAAAGCGCTGCATGAACAAGGCTACACATTTGTCTTTGCAACGGGTCGCCACCACGTAGACGTCGCAAGCATTCGTCGCACGGTAGGTATTCCGGCTTATATGATTACTTCGAACGGAGCACGTGTGCACGACCAGAATGATCAAGAGATGTACAGCCAGAACGTACCTGAAGATTTGGTTCAACCAGTGATCGACACGATCAAAACGGATCCTGAAATACTTATCCACATGTATCAAAACGACGACTGGTTGTTGAACAAAGATGACGATGAGTTACGCGAATTCCATGAAGAGTTCACTTATAAGTTGTACGATCAAGACAACGCACCAACTGATGGCATTGCGAAAATCTTCTTCACTCACCCAGCAAAAGATCACGACCATCTTGTGACCTTCGAAACTAAGTTACGTGAGCAATTTGGCGATCGACTAAACATCGCATTCTCAACACCTTGGTGTTTGGAAGTGATGAGCGCTGGTGTGTCTAAAGGTGATGCGTTGAAGGCAGTCGCGGAGTCTATTGGGCTAACATTGGAAAACACCATCGCCTTTGGTGATGGCATGAACGACGTAGAAATGCTATCTATGGCGGGTAAAGGATTGGTGATGGGCACATCTCACGAGAAAGTGATGAAAGCACTACCAAACAATGAAGTAATCGGCAGCAACGTCGACGATGCGGTTGCACACTACCTACAAGATCATCTGCTATAACCTGTATTGGCTATCAACAACGGGTTATCGGCAAAATCACAAAGGGCTGCACTATGCAGCCCTTTTCTTTTATCGCTGACTCGGCAACTTCTCTTTGCCGAGGATTGCTTGCCACTCTTCTTCGCTCACAGGCATGATCGATAAGCGATTGCCGCGTTTCACCAATGGCATGTTTTCTAGTTCTGGCATCGCCTTCATGACCGACAACGGAATCAAGCGTTCAGTCTTACGCACAAACTCAATATCCACCATAATCCAACGCGGATTTTCTGGGTCGGATTTCGGGTCGTAATAATCGCTCTCAAGGTCAAACTGGAAGTGATCGGGATACGCTTCACGGGTCACTTTGGCAATACCAGCCACACCCACGTTCTTGCAAGAGGAATGGTAAATCAGCACCAAATCACCCAATTTGACTTGGTCACGCATCATATTACGCGCCTGATAATTACGAACTCCCTCCCAACATGAAACCTTTTGGGTTCGAAGCGTGTCAATAGAAAAGGTATCTGGTTCTGTTTTAAATAACCAATATGCCATAATGCCATCCGATGCAGATTAAGTAATGAGGAAGATATAACATGAAGGCTTTGAAAAACCCAGTGGCATTAGCCACACTGCTGGTCCTGCAAGCATGTAGCATGCAACCGCAGCAGTCCGATGCAGACACCCCAACCACTCCGCCTGCATCCTTAGATAAGCCGGAAACCATCTTACCTCAAACCTTTATGCTGCGTGGTGAAGTAGTGATTGGGCATGAAAGCCAGTACATCACACCTTGTGGCAGCGACAAACAATACTGGCTGCAACTGTCACCGCAACAAATCCAACGTGCAGTAGCCATCACCAATGAACCTTATCAAACCATGTATGGTGAAGTGATTGGTCATCTCAACCCGCCGGGCATCGACGGTTTCTCTGCAGATTTCGATGCTAACTTTGTGGTTGAGCAGGTGAACTTCCTCACCACAGAAAATCCGCATCGCTGCAAACAAACCAGTAAACCCACTCGCGTATTTGGTAATGAACCTTCGTGGGCTGCCAACTTTGAAGGCAATACGCTCAAGTTCCAGCAAATGAGCAAGTCGACACAAACACTCGAGATTAAAAGCAGCAAACTGCAACCTCGTCAGCGTACTTACCAGTTGGATGACGGTGAACTGCGCATGACCGAGAACTTGTGTTCAGACACCATGAGCAACTCTCTCTACGGCTGGAAAGCAACACTAGAGCATGGCGATAAAACCTATCAAGGCTGTGGTATGACAGCCAACGTAGATTCAACATTAGAATGGGTGAACACTTACGTCGCGACGTCGACCCAGTCACAAGGCTTCGAAGTGCAAATGACACTCAACAGCGACCACAGTGCCATCACCAAATACAGCTATTCAGACGGACAACCGCCATTGGTTGAACGCGGCTACTGGCAACAATTGAGTCCATCGCAAGTCCAAGTATTGATGACTCATCACCAGCAACAACGCTTAATGACTGAGCGCCTATTCACTCGCGAAGGCAACCAGCTGAAAGCAGTCAAAGAGAAAGTGGGCAATTTGGTTTATCCCATTGCCGATGGCGGTTTAGTGCTATACCCAGCAACAGTGCGTAACTCTGGCACAGAACAACCAGCAGCCGAGCGCAACAGCGATCCAATTGGTGCAGCTGATGTGCCATCCAGTGCCGAATTTAATTCAAAAGTGGATGCGGCGGTGCGAAACTACTTTTTCATTAATCAAACCAACCCAAGCAATAACCAATACCGTTGGCTGACCTATGATCTGAATGGCGATGGTGATGAAGAATTACTGGTGCAACTTGATTGGTGTGGCTCTGGCGGCTGTACTCTACTCATCTTCGAAAACTACGAGAAAGAGTGGCGCTTCAACAGCCGTATGACGCTAGTGCAAAGCCCAATTATGCTTGGTCAACAAACCTCACACGGCTGGCGTGACCTGATTTTCAATGTCAGCGGCGGTGGTGCAACACCGGGACAACACGTGATGCAATACACAGGCGTAAGTTACCCAATCAACCCAAGCTTGGCACCAAAAGCGAGCAAAGAACAAGTCAGCGGCGTGCGTCTGTTCTCAGATGGTATCAGCCCTGTTCGTGATGGAGTGCGCTTGTAATGGCGCAGCCTTGTCCACATTGTGGCTTCCAGTTCAACTGCATCTGTTCCCTGCTGCCGAAGTTAAGCAGTGAACACTCGCTGATGCTGTTAATGCACCCTAATGAACTGACTCGCGATACCAACACTGGCAAACTGCTCGCCCAGTGCCAACTGAATATCACCCAAGTCGTTTGGGACCGAAAAACGCCACCAGCAGAGTTGTTAGAAACGCTAGCGAATCCAAGCCTGCTGCCAGTACTGCTATTCCCAAGTGAAGAGAGCCTGACGCTTGAACAAGTGCAACAGCAAAGTAACGAGCAAAGCAGACGACCGCTGTACATCATTCTTGATGCAACTTGGCAAGAGGCGCGCAAGATGATCAATAAAAGCCGATGGCTAGAAGGTATCGCGATGATGGGCTTAACCACTCAAGTCGATTCTCAGTATCAACTGCGTCGCAACCAACAAGAAGGTAACCTATGTACCTTTGAAGTAGCTGCGCAATTGCTCGGACAACTTGGTGAAGAGCAAAACCAGCAACAAATGTTAGCGTTCTTCAAGCAATACCTTCCTCGTTTCCAAGCCGAGAAAAGTGGTCACGAGCTCAAAGCCTAACATTCTTAAGAATCAAAAAAACGCAGCTCTAACGCTGCGTTTTTTATTGGATGCTGTTTCACGTGAAACAAAACTTTGGAGCTCTTAAGCTCAATTAGAGCAAAGCCACATTAAAACAAGCGTGTCGGTTCACCCAAATAATAACCTTGCAGATAGTCCACCCCCATGTCCTGAGCAATGTCGCACACCTCTTTGTTGTGCACGAACTCCGCGACAGTCTTAGCGTTAAACACCTGACACAAACGCACCAACTGCGAGGCAATCTTGCGCTGCTTTTGGTCTTTGTCGATATAGCGAATCAAACTGCCATCGAGCTTAATCACTTCTGGCTCTAACTTGAGGATCTCATCAATATTGGAGTAACCCGAACCAAAATCATCCACAATGATGCGTGCACCTAGGCTTCTAAAGTGACTGCACACCTCAATCATTCGCCCGTAGTCTTTGATTTGCTCCGACTCCAAGACTTCTAAACCAATCCGTCTTGGGTCGTTCAGCTGAGTAATAGCATGTTCAAGCAACATCAAGGTTTTATCGCTGAGTAAATCCTGAGGTGACAAATTAATTGAGAAGTCGCCTTGTTTGTCCTTCATGTAATTCAACGTGGAACGGATCATGTGACGGCTCAAACGCGTGTACAAATGCGTATCAGAAATGATAGGTAAGAAACGCCCCGGCGCAATGATGCTGCCATCCTCTTCCATGATGCGCACCAAACACTCTTGGCTCGCGGGACGATGGTTGTAAGCGTGCACAATTGGCTGACTGTAGGTAATGATGTTCTGCTTGAGAATGGCGCGGCTCACACAGCTCAACCAACCCAACTGCTCTTTTCGCACATCTTCATTGACCTCAATGTCTTTGGCATTACAGATATGAGTATTACTTCGCACCCCTGCTCTTCGCGCTTCAATGCCTTTGAGGAGCAATTCATCCGGCGATGCGGTTGGAAAATCACGACGGCTAACTAAGCCACCGCACAATGAAATCGAAAGGTAATCAATGTCTCGTAAGCCACTTGGTTCAAAGTTGGTTTGCTCAACCGCATCAGCAAAGCGAGTAAAGTGTTGCTTAATCATTTCACTGCTTCCATCAGCTTTGAATAAGAACGCCCACTCACCGACACCAATGCTATAAAGTTGCAGCGCGGCAGGTTTACCAAGCCGTTTACGCAGGCGATTACTAAAGTGCATCGACAAGTCTTTCAGCAGTTGGTCGCCAACGCGATAACCGTACTTTTCGTTGATATGGCTAAAGTTAAGCAGCTTGAGCGTCAGTAAATGCTCATCGGTATCAATGCTGATCAAGCGCTCTTGCAACGCAACGCGATTTTGTAATCCTGTACGACTATCTCGGCGGAAGCTCTGTTCTAGCTTTTTCGCTTGGCGATCGAGTTGATAGCCCATGTGAGCATTCATGTTGTTGAGATCGCCAATCGCATTGCGGATCAGGCTAAACAAGGGAGAGATAGAAGTGCTCACTTCTTGCTGTGGCATGTTAAGCGCAGTAACTTCATCCCCTTCACGCATCGCCAAGTAAGTCAGGCTATGGTGCAGAATTTCTTGTTGGTGATTCTCCCCGTACAACTCACCCATGCAGTAACTGCCCGACGTGTGGGAAATGTCCGTGAAGGCGCGAACTTCATCACTGCTATCAATAAAATCAAGTCGCGATGCGCAGTTATAAATCATCACTGCTTCAGGTTGATGCATGGAAAGCTCCACCACCCCATGGCGAACTTGCTCAAGCGTTAACGAAGGATGGTTGTAACAGAACTGAACTTCATCACCCAAACACCAAGGACGGTCGAAGCTCATGCTGCCGTCGGGATGGATTTCCGTCACGGCACACACCTCTTTTCGCCCAATGGATTCTCGATAAAGTGGGAAATTCAGCAGTTGATTGAGCGATAGGTCGTGCCCGTCAGCAAGGTAATGTTGGTACACTTCCAACGCTTTACGCTCGCCCAAGCGATACAAGCGCGTCCCTTTGGCGTGAGTAACCTTATGCGGCATACCAATCGGGTTCCACTCAGAATACGCGCTCGTCCATGTTTTCAAAGTATTGCTGTGCAAGGCAACCGCGACAACCGCTTCATCATAAACTTGGTCTTGATGCAGAACCCAACAACCGTCATCGATGGTTTGAGCCAAACCGCCAGAAACCTTCGGACCGTCGGCATCAAATACGCGATACACCGGATAATCACGGCGTTCGATTTGGACAGAAAAGCTAATAATGGCTTTGGAGTTATCTTGCAGTTGTAAAGCTTGCTTGAGATCGTAGCCATCGATATCTGGCGAGAAGGAATAATGCTGAACCGCAGACGTGAGCGTGGTTTGTTCAAACTCCATCACACACACTAAGCAGCCATGGTTGATGATCTCACCTTCCAAGATAACGTGACGGGTGCTGTGACCGATGATGTGCGTGTTGGGTAATCTTTCGAGTATTGCCCGAGCGAGCGAGGCAGCGGAATCGCGTGATTGGGTGGATAGGAGTTGCACCAGATAAAGTTTATCTGCACAACACTGAGAAGTGACTAAAAAGTCATTAAGCTGATCCACATTTTGAACCAGTTGAGAGAATGCTCGCATTTACCCTACCACTGCCGTCATCAAGCCACACCACATGAAAGTGGTTTTATTATTTTACTTTGATGAGAGTAATTTACGTGGCTTTAGACGGCTTTTCTAGAGTCAGAATGAAGATTGAATGGATTAATGCGAAAGTGATTACAAAAGCGCGAGTAACGACTGCAAGTTATTGATTTCAATGTCAGGTAACGTTCGCGTTTTTGCCTGAGTAATGACATTTTTATTCATGTCATTAAACCAGCATGCGGCAAAACTCGCGAGTTTTGCACCTTGAACATCCGTCACCAGATGATCGCCGACATGAAGAATGTGCTCACTAGGCAAATCCAGAAACTGCTGCGCTTTGGTGAACATATCCGGCGCAGGTTTCGCGCTGCCATCCGGTCCTGCTTTCAGCACTTGCTGGAAATAAGGCGTAAGACCAATTCGATCTAAATCCACATTACCGTTAGTGATTGCTACCAGCGGGATTTCTTGCCCGAGTTCAGCAAGTACATCGAGGCTTTGCTGTGGTACTTCAAAACGGTTACGCCAGTCTAAAGCAACCTCGACTGCGGCTTGTGCAGCGGTATGCGCCGCTTCGTTATCGTATCCAACTTGAGAGAAGGCTTGCTTAAGTTGTACTAAGCGCCACAAAGTGACGTCACTCTTCAGCTCAGGTTGTTGCTGCACGACACGTTGCTTGAGTGCAAACCAATCGGCTTTATCCATGTGAGCGACCGCCGGATGATGGAGTTTAAGCCAAGATAACAACTCACGCTCCATACGAACTATCACTGGATAGTTATCATAGAGGGTGTCATCAAGGTCAAACGTCATCGCCTTTACAGGCGCAATACGGCGGTAGAATTTCATGAGACTCCTTGGTTAGTCCGACTTATCGTCGTTTCTCTTACGGGCTCTTGGATGCGCCTGATCATAAGCTTGCGCTAAATGTTGGAAATCCAAGTGGGTGTAGATTTGGGTAGTGGAAATGTTTTCGTGCCCCAATAGCTCTTGCACCGCACGTAAGTTATTGCTCGATTCCAACATGTGCGTCGCAAACGAGTGACGCAGTTTGTGCGGGCTGATATGGCTCGCTACCGACTGTTTCTGCCCCCACTCCGCCATACGCTTTTGCACACTGCGATGTGAGATTCGTGTACCCAGCTTAGAAACAAACAGTGCAGGTTCACCCGGCGCGGCTAGATCACCACGCACACGCAGCCACTTGCCAACCCATTCGGTTGCCATACCAGAGAATGGCACTTTACGTTCTTTATCGCCTTTACCAATCACTCGTAGTTCGCCACTGCGTTGCTGAACATCACGCACATCGACGCTCACCAGTTCTGCCAAACGCAGACCAGCGCCGTACATCAGCTCCATCATGGCACGATCGCGTACCGCTAACGGGTCGTCCTCGTTCACTTCGAGCAATTGGTTTACTTCATCCACATCGAGGTTCTTTGGTAGTGGACGTTTCTTACGTGGCGCCGAAACCCCTTTGGCTGGGTTAGCTGACATTTCTCCACGTAGGATCAGGAAATCGAAAAAGCTGCGTAGAGAAGATAAGCGCGTCGCTAAGCTGCTGGCTTTCATGCCTTCACGCATGCCTTTACCTGCCAATTGACGAACCCAACCAGCATCGACTTGAGACCAATCTTTCAACCCCATCTCAGCCAAGTGGTGAGCCATGGTTTCCAATTGTTGTTTGTAGTTGCGTTGGGTGTGCAGGCTAAGCCCCTTTTCGCTTCGCAGGAATTCGTAGAAGCGTTCAAGAGGCTTTTGAAGACTATTTGGCAGAGGAGTGTTGGGAGTTGTCGTCATCGTGACTTTGCCATACCAATGTTTGAGCGAGATGTGCCACTACTAAGGATAGGTGACGCAAAAACAAGGTATCCATATCTGGTTGGAAATGACCGCCATCTTCGCTAGAAAACGCCAGTACGCCAAGCGTCTGTTTTTTCACAAGCGGTAACACCACATAGGAACCCATTTCTGGAACGTCCATATCTCCAAACAACGCTTCGCGATCCACTTTACGCAGACGACCTAAGTACGCCTCTTTGCCGTTTAAGTGGTTGGTAGCAAAACGTTGGTAGCTTTCCTTACTCAATTGAGTCGCAGCATCACACTGGCTCAATAGACGCACATACGCCTTCAAGCCAAGGTCTTTGGCTTTCAGTTCAATGGCGTTGATGACTTGCTTAAAGTCGCCGCACTTAAGGATTTGTCCTTGCAGATCCATGAACTCGTAAAAGGTGCGATCATTGTTCGCCGCTAAAGACATCAGTGTGGTGATCTCTTCTTCTAGCTCTTCAATTCGTTGACGTTGGCGGTTCATTTGAATGTGAACTAACGAGACCGTGCCTAAATCTGCATGAGGCATAGAAAGGCGATCAACCAATTCTGGGCGTTGAACGAAGAAGTCAGGATGATCTTTTAAATACTGAGCAACGACTTCTGCGGTCAGCGCATCCGCTTCAACTTCTGGGATTTGGTTTTCTTGTTCTTCAACTAGCACGACAATTGACCATCAAATACGTGAGTTGCTGGACCGGTCATAAACAATGGTTTGCCTGGACCTTGCCAAGATATGCGTAGGTCACCACCAGGAAGTGAAACTTTCACGTTTTCATCCAATAGACCCTGCAGGATGCCCACCGCAACTGCGCCACAGGCACCGCTGCCGCAAGCTTGTGTTTCACCCGCACCACGCTCATACACGCGTAGGCGGATGTGATTGCGATTCACAACTTGCATAAAGCCCGCGTTCACACGCTCAGGGAAGCGTTCGTGTGATTCTAATAGCGGTCCGAGTGTTTCCACTTCTGCCGTATCCACATCGTCGACCACAGTCACCACGTGCGGGTTACCCATGCTCACTGCGCCACAGAACAGGGTCTTATCGCCTGCACGCATGATGTAGGTTTTCTCTTTCTGCTTCGCTTTGAAAGGGATCTTGTTCGGCTCGAATTCAGGTACGCCCATGTTCACCGTGACTTCACCATCATCTTCAACATCAAGAATCATCTTACCTTTCTTGGTGCTAACGCTGATGCTGTACCTATTCGTCAAACCTTTCAAACGGACGAAACGCGCGAAACAGCGAGCGCCATTACCACACTGCTCAACTTCACTACCATCGGCATTAAAAATGCGGTAGTGGAAATCGGTTTCTGGATCATAAGGCGCTTCAACCACGAGCAATTGGTCAAAACCGACGCCCGTGTGACGATCCGCCAAACGACGGATCAAATCTTGCGAGAAAAACACGTTCTGGGTAATGCAGTCGACGACCATAAAGTCGTTGCCCAAACCGTGCATTTTGGAAAAGTGGAAATGCATTTGTTGTGTGTTACTCCGGTAGAATCTGTTCCAGCTGCCACAAACTGGTCAGCTCCTCACGCTGGCGAACAAGGTGGCTTTGGTTGCCATCCACCATCACTTCCGCCGCTCGGGTACGAGTATTGTAGTTCGAAGACATCACAAAACCATAGGCGCCAGCAGAGCGAACCGCGAGTAGATCACCTTCTTGCAGTACTAGTGCTCGATCTTTGCCCAAGAAATCGCCCGTTTCACAGATAGGTCCGACTAAATCGTAAGTCTGTGCTTCACCTTCGCGTGGTGAAACTGGGACAATATCTTGCCATGCTTGATACAGCGCAGGACGCATTAAGTCGTTCATCGCCGCATCGATAATCGCAAAGTTTTTGTGCTCAGTGTGTTTTAGGAATTCCACACGCGTCAACAAGATACCAGCGTTAGCTGCAATTGCACGACCTGGTTCGAAAATCAATTCAAGATCTTGATGGTTCTCAAGACGACCTAACAGTGCTTTCGCGTAATCAGAAGGCTGTGGTGGCAATTCATCACGATATACCACACCCAGACCACCACCAACGTCCAGATGACGGATGTTGATGCCTTGTGCTTTCAGATCATCAATCAGAGCCAAGAGGCGATCTGTCGCGTCGATGAACGGTTCAATCTCAGTCAACTGAGAACCAATGTGGCAGTCGATACCTTGCACGTTGAGATTTGGTAGGCTCTGAGCAAATTTATATACTGCCGGAGCACGGTCAAAAGCGATACCAAACTTGTTGTCGCGCAGACCAGTCGAGATATAAGGGTGTGTTTTTGCGTCTACGTCAGGGTTAATTCGTAGAGAAATCGGTGCAACCACACCTAACTCACCTGCGACTTTGTTCAAGCGCTCAAGTTCAGGTTCTGATTCCACGTTGAAGCATTTGATGCCCAGCTCCAGTGCGCGTTTCATCTCTGCTGGCGTTTTACCAACACCCGAGAACACCACCTTCTTCGCATCACCGCCAGCCGCGATAACGCGTTCAAGCTCACCACCCGATACAATATCGAAACCTGAACCCAAACGAGCCAGTGCATTCAATACGCCAAGGTTAGAGTTTGCTTTTACTGCGTAACAAACAAGATGAGGATGCTGACCCACAGCGCTATCAAACGCATTCCAGTGACGCTCTAGCGTTGCTCGTGAGTAAACATAAAGAGGAGTGCCATGTTGCTCGGCGAGAGCTTGGAGTGAGACGTCTTCGGCCCAAAGCTGGCCATCATCCTGATAGTTGAAGTAATCCAAAATTTGCTTCCCTTAATTAATTCGACTGCTAAACCCTGTTTTCACCCGAAGGTGTGGCTGATTATTGTGACTGCTCGTTTTGTTGAGCGTCATCTGGGATATAAAGTGAACCTGATTGACCACAACCAGCAAGGGTCGCTGCAACCATCACAAACAACACAGTAAGTAATTTTTTCATTTTGCATATCGTGATTATTAAACCAATGCCCCCTATAATCGCACCACACTCAGGAAAAGCAATAGGATAGACGGATGAACGATACTGAATTTCATCAACTGGTGGATGCGCAGATGCAACTCATCGAAGAATCCATCGATGATTCAGGTGCAGACATTGATTACGAAGTCACTGGCAACGTAATGACATTAGAGTTTGAAGACCGCAGCCAAATCATCATTAACCGCCAAGAGCCAATGCATGAGATCTGGTTAGCATCGAAGTCTGGTGGCTTCCACTTTAAGCTAGTCGATAACAAATGGACTTGCTCTAAAACGGGCATGGAACTGTTTGCAATGGTGAAAGAAGAATGTGAAAAACACGCTGGTGAAACGATCGATTGGGCATAAGCCAAATGGGTCTTCGTGGCGACCAGTCACCTAAACGACAAAAGAGCACCAAGGTGCTCTTTTTTGTTGTTCGTTTTACGCATTTACCGCTTTGGTTGGGCGAGTCGGCGTACAGCCATCATTGCGGTAAGGGATAATGTAGGTATTCCCTTCTTCCGGATGAATAATTTGGTAGTACTGCGGCAAGTTAAAGTTAATAAACTTCGACGATACACGACTGTCGTCTTTCACCGAGGTGTAGAAGCTGTTCACTGACGCAATCATTTCATCTTTAGAGCCACTGAATTGATGGTAAACCTCAACTTGGTTTGACTCATCCAATACATAGATATTGAAACCATCGTCAGTATCTTCAAAGAAGAACTGCACCAAACCTTCACTGGCAAAGCCATCCACTACTTCTGGTAGTTGGTACTCTTGTTCACGATCCAGCATCAACAGCGGTGAACCTTTCAGCTTGTTGGTTGAAATGCTGCGGTAGAAATCGACCGAGTTTTCTAGCTTCTGAACCGATACACCACGACGCTCAAAGAACAGACCGTAAGTTTGGTTAGCGAGACGCATGGCTTTAAAGCGACGGCGTTTCTCTTGCTCAACCGGCTTCAAACGTAAGTCGATACACTCTGCCAATAGCTGATACACCATATTGCGCATCACGCCACGCATGTTCTTCGCGTAGCAGAATACATCCACCGACTCTGGCGGAATCGCATCTTGGTGCATTTTGCCAAGAATGGTCTTCAATGCATCCAACATCGCGGTTTCACCTTTGAAGTGCAGGGTACGCACTTCGTGCCATGAGTTGCGATAAACCAAATCGACACTGCCGACCAAGTTAATTTGCTCAGGGCCAAAGCTGAAGATATCGGTGTTTTTCACATCCACTTTGAGTGAGCGACCAGACAACTCTGCCGTCGGGTCATTTTCAAAGTTGATGAACATCGCCATCTGACTAATTTCACACGGGCTACCCAGCGCTTGCATGGTTGGGCGACGTTTACGTAACGAGAAGGTGTTACGTAGGTCACTCACCATTTGGTAGAACTTATCGATGTCTAACTGCGCCTCACGAACAACGGCATGCAGGCGAGTAGATTCCGTAATCAAACCGTTGAAGAACGCCCAAGAAACCAACTTACTCAAGTACTCATGATGCTCAAGACAAGGCTGACCAAGAATGCGGTGCGCAATCAGTGGTTGCTTGTACAAGTACCAACCTGATTTGTTCACCCCACCCTCTTTTACTTCAATGAAGCTCAAGTCGGGTTCGTGCAAATCTGGCGAGATCTGAGGGTTAAGCAAAGTAACTTTACCCGGCAGCACTTCGAATGCCGCGTACAGCTTACGAGCAAGAATACTGATGTCTTGCGGGCTGATCGCTGAAGTAATGTCGTTACGACGCGCAAACTGAATCAAGTTACGGTAGCTTTGCATCAAAGCATCCAACAGTGCATGGTGCACCACTTTCACTTGTTCTACTTTCCAGTTACGGCGATCGTCGAGCTCTGCCAATACCACTTCATCCCAATCCCATTTCGCAATCATGTCGCTCAAGGCTTCACGACGCCAAGCTACAGAGCCTACATCAGGTTCACGAGACAGTTTTTCATGGGTTTTAAGGTAGAAACAGCGACGAACTAAATCCAAACGTGTGTCGTCTTGGATTCGCTCTAGGTAACGCGTTACTTTCTCTAGCATCAAGTAGTACGCATCCATGCCGTACAAGTCAGGCTCGTGGGCAAAGAAGCGACGTTTGGTGTCGATACTGAGAAGTTGTGTGTGCGGGTATTCCCACGAGTAAGCTTCAAGCAAGATCGCTTTCAACACGGATTTGTAAGGGGAATCGATACTCTTGTACAGCTGCCACAAGTTCGAGCCGAAATACTCTTCAGCAGGAATGCGGTTAAGCTGACCAAAGTTGATCCACTCATCACAGTTGATGTAGCCATCTTTACAAAGCTGTGCAACGTACTCGTCGTAACACTCTTCCATTTCTGGTGGCACGATTTGCCACAACAAACGCTGTCCTGCCAGACGAACAGCAGAACGGTAGAATTCATCCAGCAGTAATAGATGCTGAGAAGAACCACAGTTATCGCCGGTCATCTCTTCAGAACGGTTGCTACGAAAACGCTCTTCATCCATTAAGAAGAAGTTCGCTTCTACACCTTGGCTTTGTGCCCAATCGGTGATCAGCAAGCATTTGTTGGTCAGCAGTTCACGTTGGTCGTTATCCATCTCCGGTGAGATACACACCCAAATATCCAAATCACTTGAAGTACTTTGACCAATAGAAGAGGTACTGCCCATGGTATACAAACCTAAGATCGCAGGTTGCTCTGCTGTCTTAAGCGGTTGACCGATTGTCAGTTGGGTATCATCAAGGAATTGTTGCTGGAGATCGTTCAGCTCTAGACCAAACACACCATAAGGTACGTCTGCATCGTAGTAGCCGGGAATAACAGGATGGTTGTAGTTCAACAAGGCAGGAATCAAGTGGAAGACTTGCTGGCTTTGCGAATCCATAAGCGCCAGCGCACGGTCGATCCGTTGCTGGTTCAGGTTATCTAATCGCTGAATAAGTTTTTGGGTGTAAGCCTGCAAGGGAAGTTCCTTGGTTGAACAATCACGAAAATCTGCTGATGTTTTAAACCAAAATGGTGTAAAAACGTGATCAATTTAACACTTTCATCAGGGTTGGTAAAGATTTCCACCCGCAAATAGTTGTGGTCTGAAAACCCCACACTAGTCGCAAAAATCGATAGCGCAGTAGTGTCGCTTGTATTCACCTATAACTAATAATAGTCCTTAGCCTAAATGAGAATCCAGTCACACTATTTTCATAACGTCATGTAATTCGATTCATGACACCAAGAGAAGCCTAACTAACATTAAGACTTTCACGCGTTGAGTGGTAGGATTAGGCAAAACTAAAACAGCATTGAGAAGACCATGACACAATCTACGCCAATTCGCATTGCAACTCGAAAAAGCCCTCTTGCCCTATGGCAAGCTCACTATGTAAAAGACGCACTTCAAGCCGCTCATCCAGGTCTGGAAGTTGAGCTGGTTACTATGGTGACCAAAGGCGACATCATTTTGGATACACCGCTAGCTAAAGTCGGTGGTAAAGGCTTGTTTGTGAAAGAGCTAGAAGTGGCAATGCTCGAAGGTCGTGCAGACCTTGCGGTGCACTCAATGAAAGATGTACCTGTAGACTTCCCTGAAGGTCTTGGTTTGGTGACGATTTGTGAACGTGAAGACCCACGTGATGCATTCGTTTCTAACACTTACAACAACATTGATGAACTGCCACAAGGCGCAGTTGTAGGTACTTGTAGCCTGCGTCGTCAGTGTCAGTTAAAAGAATACCGCCCAGACCTAGTTATCAAAGAGCTGCGTGGCAACGTAGGTACTCGTCTAGGTAAGCTAGATGCAGGTGAATACGATGCAATCATTCTTGCTGCTGCAGGTCTGAAACGCCTTGAGCTAGAAGAGCGCATCCGTAGCTTTATCGAACCAGAGCAATCACTGCCAGCAGTAGGTCAAGGCGCGGTGGGTATTGAGTGTCGTGTGGATGACGAGCGTCTACTTAAACTGCTTGAGCCACTAAACCACCAAGATACGGCAGACCGCGTAAGATGTGAGCGCGCGATGAACCTCACCCTTGAAGGCGGCTGTCAGGTACCTATCGGCAGTTACTCACTGCTTGATGGTGACAACATCTGGCTACGCGCACTGGTTGGTGAACCAGACGGCAGCCTAATTGTGCGTGGTGAAATTCGTGGTCACCGCAACGATGCCGAAGCACTCGGTGTTCAACTGGCTAACGAGCTACTTGAAAACGGGGCGCGCGACATCCTAACCAAACTGTACGCAGACCACGAATAATCATGGCAGTGTTGGTCACTCGTCCGGGGGAGCAAGGCATGGCGCTTTGCTCTCTGCTCGAAAGGCACGGCAAAACTGCAATTCATCATCCTCTGATCGACATCGTCGCCGATCTCAGCGACACACAACTCTCCAAATACATTGAAACCGCTCAAATCATCATTGCTGTTAGCCAACATGCGGTGCAATGCGCAGAGCAAATCTTGCAGAACCACGCTAAATCATGGTCTAAGCAGGCTGTATACCTTGCCGTTGGTCAAAAAACAGCACACTATTTGAGCAAATGTACCCAACAGAAAGTACACTATCCACAAGTCAGTGATAGTGAGCACTTGTTGCAGCTTCCCGAGCTAAACAATGTAGAAAAACAAACAGTTCTGATCCTTCGTGGCAACGGTGGTAGAGAGCTGATAAAAGATGCATTGGTGAGACGTGGAGCAAAAGTTCACTATAGTGAGACTTATAAGAGAGAATTTATCCCATTCGATCCAGTAAGCTGTGTCTCACTATGGAAAACCCAACAAATCGACCAGATTATCGTCACCAGTGGTGAACAACTGGATTATTTGTGCAGCCAATTGACGTCAGAGCAATTGACTTGGCTTAATCAACAAGAGTTGTATATCCCCAGTCAGCGAATCGCTGACATCGCAATTCAACGGGGCTTCACTCAGGTCAGATGCACAGGAAGCGCATCCAACCAAGAATTACTGGCTGCTCTCCAGCCCTAGCTACACAGGATATAGGCATGACAAGTAAAAATAACGACCAAAAGAATAACGATAAAAACCTTTCCGAAGAAACTACATCGGCACCGCTAGCTGAAAAAGACACGCCTAAGAAGGAATCTGAGCCAAGTAAGGCAGAATCAAAGCCTGTTGAGCCAACCAAACCAGAACAACCAAACAAAGTTGAATTTGAAGAGAAGCAAGGCAAACGCGGCGTCAAGCTGGGTACTGTCGCTATCGTCTTATCACTGATTTTTGGTGGCGGTCTCACTTACAAAATGCTTGAGCAGCAATCTGAATACCAAACTCAGATCGCTCAACTGCAAAGCCAACTGGAACAAGCTCAATCAGCAATGAAGCAAGAGCTTAGCCAAGTAAAAGAAGAAACTATTGAAAAAGCGACCACTGTCACTCACAAAGCAGAAGTGGTACTGGGTCAGCAACAAAAGAGCATTGAAAGCCTGCAACTGGCTGTCGCTGATGTAAAAGGTCGTCGTCCAAACGACTGGCTACTGGCAGAAGCTGACTACCTAGTAAAACTGGCAGGTCGTAAATTGTTCCTAGAGCACGACGTAGAAAGTGCTACTCAATTGATGGAAAGCGCGGACCAACGTATCGCAGCACTGAACGACCCAAGCTTGGTCGGTCTGCGTAAAGCCATGGCAAATGACATTACTAAGCTGCGTGTTGTTCCTTTGGTAGACCGTGATGGCTTGGTATTGCGCCTCACTGCCCTACAGCAGCAAGTCGACAAACTGCCACTTGCGAATGCTTTGCTACCAGAAGCGGCAGCGGTAGAGAAGCAACAAGTGTCTGAAGACATTGCAAACTGGCAAGATAACCTGATGACGTCATTAAAAGACTTCTCAGAAAACTTCATCACCTTCCGCACTCGTGACGGCAACGTAATCCCTCTATTGTCACCACAACAACACTTCTACTTGAAAGAAAACATCAAAGCGAAGTTAGAGACGGCAATCAAAGCGGTTTACCAAGAGCAAGGTGAAATCTACACCACCTCTTTAGAGACAGCAGACAAATGGGCAATGGCATTCTTCAACCAAGACGATAACTCGGTGAAAGAATTCAACAAAACACTGAGCCAACTGAGCAAGCAAGACATTCAAGTTGAATACCCTGCGAAGCTAGAAAGCCAAAACCAACTCTCTGACGTGATTCGGGAGCGCCTACGTCGTGAAGTGACCACAATGACAGGTACGGAGGATAAGTAATGGTTCGTCTTATTTTCCTATTTGTTGTTCTTGGTGCCGGCTTATTTGTTGGCACTCAATTCTCAGGTCAGCAAGGTTATGTCCTGATCTCTATTGCCAACAAAACCATTGAGATGAGTGTAACCACCTTAGTGATCTTCGTGATTGCGACCTTGGCGGCACTGTTCTTCTTAGAATACGTGGTCAAGAAAGTGGTTTACGCAAGCTCAAGCACATGGAATTACTTTAGCGTGCGCAAAATGCGTCGCTCTCGTCGCTACACCAACGAAGGCATCATCAAGCTACTTGAAGGTGACTGGAAAGGCGCAGAGAAGAAAGTAACACGCTGGGCAAACCACCACGACATGCCTCTTCTGTGTTACTTAGTGGCTTCTGAAGCTGCGCAAGGTCAAGGTGACAAAGCGAAGCGTGACCAGTACCTAGAACTGGCAAGCCAGCAAGAAAACGCGCACCTAGCGGTAGAGTTGACTCGCGCGAAACAGTTCATTCGTGATAACGAATTCGAATCTGCATTCGATACTCTGCAAGCGCTGAAAGGTCAGTACGCAAATAACTCAATTGTTCTTAACCTGCTAAAGACCACTTACATGCAGCTTAAGCTGTGGCAACCGCTGATCGATCTGATGCCTCAGCTAAGTAAAGCCAAACTAGTTACGGAAGAAGAGCAAGCGGAGCTGGTTCAGAAAGCACAATGCGGCTTGCTACACGAAGTGGCTCAGCAGCAAGGCAGCGAAGGTCTTATCTCACACTGGAACGGTTTGCCACGTAAGGTAAAACAAGACGCTCATTTGATCGGTTGTTTTGCTCACGAGCTCATCTCACGTAAAGCAGATAACGAGGCATTCACAGTAATCAAAGAAGCACTGAAGAAGAGCCCAACACCAGAGCTGTACCAGTTACTGCCAGAGCTAAACTTACCGGATAGCCACCCAGTCATCGTATTCTTGGAAGGTGTCTTGAAGCGTGAACCAGAAAACGCAGCGGCGCAAAGTGCATTAGCGCACTTCTTCTTCCGCCAAGAAAAATGGCAAGAAGCGCAAGAGCACTTCGAGGTTGCGCTAAAACTTCGTTCAGACGTTTCTGACTATGCTTACCTAGCAGACACACTAGAGAAGCAAAACCTAACAAAAGCGGCTCACGAGGTCTCTCGTAAAGCGCTAACGCTAGTTCAAAACAACTAAACGACCCAGAAAGCAGAAAGCCGACAGATTACTGTCGGCTTTTTTATTGCCTGCAATTCTTCATGCCCTATCATCGTACGACTGACTCCCCCAAGAGCAGAGTTCTCTCTACTGACTGCACCTGATTAGAAATAATCATCAAAGCTTATGTCGTTCATTCCAAGCTGCTCTTCTTCGTGTCACTAAGAACCACGTGAAGCAACCGCGATCACTTTCTGCAAGACATAGCGACTGGTTTTAAATGGTTAGGAGGGAAAACCTCCTTCAGAACACAGTAAAGCGTAGTGATGGCCAAAGAAGTAACTAGGAGTAATATTATGCACTTATTCGATGTGAGAGCCCCATACAGCGCTTGGGTAACGTTTGTTGTAAAAGCTAAAGCAAAGTCATATTCATCATCAGAGGAGGCTCAGAAGCGCTAATACACATTGAATGCTGCTGCGAGTAGAAACGCTCTTTTGCTGATGCAATAGAGATAGGAATGGCAAGGAGAAAGCTCAATCACTTTCTCTGGAGGACAGTTTCTATAACCCTACGAGGCGAAGATGGCAGAAAGCCTCAAGGTACGCGTAGCACAAGACTTCTCAATAGACGAAGAGTAAAGGCGCTTAGTTTGGAGCGTGTTCGGTTGGGAGGTTGATTCAGACGCCTCAAAGCTACTTTCCAAGAATCAGAAACGACAAAAGCCCGTTGTTTTCTCAACAGGCTTTCTTTGTAGTGACTGAGTTCGAGGACGACTAATCCTAAGTCGCGACTGACTTGAGATTTGATGCAAATCCCGTCTAATTCTCAAACGTCAGAAATGAAAAAAGCCTCGCTATTTCTAGCGAGGCTTCTTAATAGTGGCGGAGAGATAGGGATTTGAACCCTAGATACGCTATTAACGTATGCCGGTTTTCAAGACCGGTGCTTTCAACCACTCAGCCATCTCTCCACAAAT
>NZ_JAKRGG010000034.1:0-56739 GCF_022347645.1 Vibrio sp. MMH1-50 | reverse complement strand
ACAACTTGGAAAGAGCTAGCTATTACACTGCGTTGTTTTCCTTACTCTCGAATCAATGACAACGCTCTGAATCCTGCATCTTGAAGTCACTTGGGTATAGCTCATATAGGGAATGCATCAGTCAAAAAAATGGCCCAAACTCGTCCTTATTTTGGGCCTAGGGGAAACGGCTCCTTTATAGAGCCTGCGCTAAACTTTTTGACCAACACATATTGTCGGTTAAACATAGAGAGAAATGCCGTTTCAAAGCGATGCTTTGATACATTCAGTTTAGTACAGGGCACTCGGATCGCTAGTGAACCCAGTTCCAATCATGCTTTAGAACCAAAAAGCCATCGTAAATACGATGGCTTTTCATTTATTTATAGTATTTCACTTTGCTACTAAAATAAGTTCTTATCTCGCACTAATTCACGTGGAAGACCATTTTTAACGCGGTTACTTACCCATTTCCCAAGACCAATAATCGCGCCTTCGTACTTCACGAGCACTTCGCCTTTACCCGTTTTCATATCTGTTGGAATGTTTTGCGGGCGAACATCGCGACCCATGTACCATTCTCGAGCTTCTTCAATCGTTAACTCAATTGCGTTTTTCTCGTTACCAGTTGCTAGGGCAGTTGCCACTTGATGTTGCCAGCGGTAACCGTTTTTGTGCGCTTCGGCGATTTTAATGCCCATACGCGAAAAGCGTAATTCGCCAATCATAGGTTCTAGCGCGTCAGGGAAAAGCCAAACGTCTTTATCGCGGATCCAAACCGTGCTGTCATCTGGTAGTTCGATGCCCATCGTGTTTTGTAACTGCTTAGCGATTTCTGCTGATTCTTTGTTAGACGCTTTTACAAATGGGAATTTACCCATACGTTTTTTTACTTGTGGCGCTTCTACTGCTGTAAGCTTACGAATTCGAGCTACGAAGAAGCCTTCACAGTCATAAACCTGAGGGAAGATATGTAAGAAGCCTTCTTCTGTTAGCGCCGCTTCTGCATTTTCAAACAGATCTTTTAAGCTCTCGAACTGAACTGCGTCACCAAAAGTTTCTTTAAGGTGATGGCAAACCTGTTGGTTCTCTTCGGTACTCAACGTACAGGTTGAATAAACCATCACGCCACCTGGCTTAAGAGCGTGGAAAGCACTTTCAATCAGATCTTTTTGTGTGTCTGCAATTTCAATCACCGACGCTTGCGTCCAGTTCTTCATTGCGTCTTCATCTTTTCGAACCGTACCTTCACCAGAACATGGCGCATCCAATAGAACCGCGTCAAATTGTTCTGGGAGCCAGCCACCAAACACACGACCATCGAAGTTACTTAGCGCCGCATTTCGCACACCACAACGCTCAATGTTGGCATGAAGTACTTTTACACGACTCGCGGCGTATTCATTCGCGACCAAAACGCCTTCGTTGTTCATCAACGCAGCAATTTGCGTTGTTTTAGAACCAGGGGCAGCTGCGGTATCGAGAACCGCGTCGTAGGATTCATCATCCATGAACAGGGCAGAGACAGGCATCATTGAGCTTGCTTCTTGAATATAAAATAGCCCTGACATGTGCTCAGCAGTGTTACCTAGTGGGACAACCGATTCATCCGCTTCGATCCAAAAACCCGTATCACACCAAGGAACCGGAGAAAGCGTCCAGCCTTTTGATTCTGCACGCTCCAAAAACGTTTCTACGCTGATCTTCAACGTATTAACACGAATACTTTTGCGTAATGGCTTTTGGCACGACGCGATAAAGTCTTCCATGTTGAGGTGAGCAGGGAGAATAGTTTGGATTTTTTCCAGAAAAGCTTCTGGGATGTAAACGTTAGAATGCAAAGTGAAGTCTCGATTGCAGAATTTGCCGCAAATAATATACGAAAGCGGATCAGAAACGAATAGCCAGCAAGGTTTGAGCAATAAAAAAGAGCAGCGATTGCTGCTCTTTATGTCGATAGTTTTCTCTAAAAGCATTATGGTTTTGGAATAGCAGTGCGCCACTGAGTCCAACTCTCTTCTGCTTGAGGGTATAAGTAGAAAGATTGCCCTTGTTTTGCCGCTGGTGGAATTTGTGATTGCTCAGGGGTTGAGAAAGCAATGCCGCCACGAACTAAGCTGTCAAATGTACCTGCTTTGATGTTTGCGCCTCCTAGACCAATAGAGACATCTACGCCTGAGACATTCCAGAACACACTGTTTTGACGAACAAGATATGCATATGCGGGCTTTATCTCGATTTTTGTTACCACTCGATCAGCAAACTCACCCAAGCTGACACTCGTTACACTGCCTACTTCCATTTGTCGATATAGGATAGGGGTTCCAACTTGAACTGAACCACGTTGCTCACTTTGCAGTGTGAATGACACTCCTTGTTGTGCTTGCTGGCTTTCCGCTAAATCAAACTTGAATTTCGCGGCGCCATTACCAGGTTCAACACTGATGGATTTTGATACTAACGCGCCTAAGTTCTTCACGCCACCCAGCCCAATTTCAGGTTCTGTTAGCCAGAAGTGTGACCCGGTAACGGCGATGTTGTCGACATATTCAGGAAGAATGCGCGCGGTGACTTCCACCATTTCACGACGAAAGTTTGGAACGACTAGAGTAACTTCACCGACCTTAACACCTTGATATTTAATTGGCATACCTTTGGTTACTTCTTGACTGCCATCAGTTTCTAACGCGATAACTCGACCAAACTTACGTGCTTGGTTCTGATCGGTGTATAGCTTCCAACGTTGACCCACTTTATTCTCAATGCCCGGAATGGAGTCAAAAGCAATACCACCTTTGATCAACGTTTTAAGAGGGTGAGCTTTGACGGTGATACCAGCAAGAGAGGCATCAATCTCTACACCAGAACGGTTCCAAAATACCGTCTGTTCACTGAGTAAGTGCGCGTATCGATTTTCAATGGTTGCTTTGACGATCACGCCACCATCGACCAGATTGAAATCAGATACGCTGCCAACTGGCAAATTGCGGTAGAGCAGAGGGCTACCTTTAGAAATCGGTGGTAACTCAGATGCAAAGAGAGTCAGCGTCTTAGAGCCAGATTGATTGTACTGTGCAAGCTCCGCTAGAGAAGCGCTCTGGAACAATTGGTATTCTTTCTGGATTTGTTCTTGTCCTTGGCTAACGAAGCTGATTGAACCAGTGAGAAGCTGCTTAGCTGGAGGTACTGTGACACTCAATCCTGACTCTGTAAGTTCTGCAGAAGCACTGCCTGTCACGTAGAAACGGTTGTTCGATTTAATCAGATGCTTGTACTCATTGTCGATAAGGACATCCATGAACACTTCATGCTTTGCCGCTTGCGCTTGTTTTTCATCAAGCAAACCGACTTTAATGATCGAGCCAACGACAATGCCTTTGTAAAGTACGTTTGCACCGCTGTCTAAGCCAAAGGAGTTGTCAGAAACGAGGCGAATTGCAATCGACTTCTGCTGTTGCTGATTAAATACATTCTGGCGAATGGCAGTAAATCGTCGAGATCTTTCACCTTCACCCGGGACGATGGTTAAAAAGTTTCCGCGGACAAGGTTTGCGATATTCTCAACACCAGAAAGGGAAACTTTTGCTTCTTCAAGAACAAAACGTGTGCCAGAAGTCAACATGTCACTGAAAGCAGGTTGGATTGCAGCAGACGCTAAAATCACTTCACGACCTTCAGATAGGCTTAAATCGGTGATTTGTCCTACTTCAATCCCGCGGTACATGATAGGCGCGCCTTCGCCGCTAATTTTGTTGTCATCAGGAAGCGCGATTTTGATTGGAATACCGCGCCCCGCAGTTTTAAGGTCTTTATAAAGACGGAATTCGGTATTCTCTTCAACGGGTTCGCCATCATCTGGCGAGTCAACAGCAATAGCGCCACCAAGTAGGGCGCTCATACTTTCTAGACGAACATCAACACCTTCAAAACCGATGCTTGCACCAATTCCACTTACGTTCCAAAAACGGCTGCGGCTATTAATCAGGTGCTGATACTGCTCTTGTATATTGGCTTGAATGGTTATGGACTTCGCATCATCATTCAGTTGATAGCTGAACACTTCACCAATCGGAATCTTTTTGTAGACGATTTGCGAGCCAATAGAAACGCCGCCCAAGTCTCGGCTTTTCAACTTAATGTTCAGACCTTGAGTGACTCGTAAGTCGGTAGGAGCCGATTCCAAAGCATGAAAAGTGGTTTCAAACTGTTCACCATCACCTGGCTGGATAGAAATGTAGTTACCAGAAACCAACGCATCAAGACCAGACACGCCGGTTAAACTTGCTGTTGGTTTTACTAACCAGAAACGCGTTTTATCGTTCAGCAGTTTCGTCGCTTCAGGGTAGATATCAGCGTCGACATAAATGCTGCCTAAATCTTCAGACAGGTTAATGTCGCGCACCATTCCCACTTCTAAACCTTGATAGCGGATAGTGGTTCGTCCAGCGACCAAACCCGCAGCATCGGAAAAATAGATTTGTACACGCTGTCCTGCGTCATGAATTGATTTCACAACAAGCCAGCCAGCTAAGACCATAGTCAAAATCGGCAACAACCAAAGGGGAGAAATACCTTTACTCCTCTTTACATCTGGCACATATGACGTTTGAGAACTGTTCTGATCACTCATTAATTGACTCTTTTTCTGATTGTGTTGGGGCTTGGTCCCAAATAAGCCTTGGGTCAATGCTCTCCGCCGCAAGCATTGTTAAAACGACCACCAGACCAAACGCAACAGCGCCATAGCCCGGTGTGAAGTCGAGAATTTGTCCACGATCGACCAACGTCATCATGATAGAAATAACAAACAAATCCATCACTGACCATTTGCCGATCCATTTTACTGCAAAGTAAACCATCATTCGTTGTCTTCTAAACACCGAACGTTTGAATTTGATACATAACAAGATGTAAGTCAGGCCGAGAATCTTAGCCACAGGAACGACGATACTGGCAACAAAAATGATAACCGCGATTCCGTACATACCGTTTTTAACTAAGCCTGCCACACCTGAAAAAATAGTGTCTTCCAAGCGCTTACCGTTTGTCAGCAAAATTGAAATCGGAATCAAGTTGGCAGGGAAGATCGCAATCGTCGCTGCAATTAAATATGCCCACGTTTTTTGGATAGAATTTGGTTTACGGTGGTATAGCGCATGATGGCAACGATGGCAGTTTTCGCCTTCAGGTTGCGATAAGTGGCACTCGTGACAATGCACATCTTTGTGTTCGAAGTCGTAACTGTTTTCAGGTTGCCATGCTTCCCAATAACGACGAACACTAATGCGAGAGATCAACAGAACCGTAAAAACTTGTAATAGAACAAGACCAATTAAGCCCGGTCCAACAAAAATATCGGAGTAATCTTGCAGCTTAAAACAAGAGATTGCGATGCTCACAAGGAACACATCCAACATTACCCAATGTTTTAGGTGTTGGATTAACCATAATGAAACGCGAAGCCCTTTAAACCAACGTTTATGCAACGACCAATGTGCCGTTACAACAGAACTGCACACAATAAGTGGGGCAAGAGAACTACAAAAAAGAATGAGGATAGAAAGGAGGACGAAGCCCTCTTGAAATAACGTTATCATTCCAGATGGCAGTGTCGCCGGAATCATCACACCGAATAACCGAATACTGATGAAGTTAAAAAAGTGCGAAGGTATAAAAAGTAGAATACAAGTAACAGCGATAGCGAGATTACCAGATAGGCTAGGACTACCACCACGATAGAGCTGAGTACCACAACGTGGACAATGTGCATTTTTGCCATTAGGTAGATCGACGATATCGACAGGCAATTCGCAACCTTGGCACAAGCGGACGCTATTCGGTTGCATGGCGTGTTTAGACAGAGAGGTCACAACGACCTCTCTAAACTGAATGGTTTAAGCGTGGGACTGAGTGCCACCATATAAGGTTTGATATAAGCCTTCTTGCTCAACGAGCTCACCATGGGTACCTGTTTGCGTCACTCTTCCATCTTCAAGCACATAAATCAAATCTGCTTGCTTCACCGCCGATAAGCGATGGGCGACAATAAGAGTCGTTCGACCGCGTAAGAATTCCGTTAACGCCTTATGCAAAGCCGCTTCAGTTGCGGTGTCCAGTGCTGACGTTGCTTCGTCTAGGATAACAAATTGTGGGTTGCTCAGCACCATACGTGCAATCGCTAAGCGTTGACGCTGACCGCCGGATAGGCGAATACCATTACGACCAATTTGAGTATCCAATCCGTGGTTAAGTTGCGAAATCACGTCCTGAAGCTGAGCGACTTCTAGTGCTCGCCATAATGACATTTCATCAAAGTCACCACCAAGGGTCAGATTATGCCTTAAGGTGTCATTAAATAGTATAGGTTGTTGTAAAACCACGGCAATTTTGTCGCGTATTACTTCAAAGCTGATGTCTTCTGTCAACTCATCATTAAAACGGATAGAACCAGAATTCTGACGGTAAACGCCGATCAATAATTGAATCAGGGTTGATTTACCACCACCACTCGCACCCACAAGCGCCACTTTCTTACCAGCAGGAATGTGCAACGAGAGATCATCCAACACCTTGTTTTCATTGTTGTATGAAAAATCAACATGTTCAATTTTTACATCAACCTCTCGATTTTCTTTGAAAGGATTTACTTTCGAAACAGGTCTATGTTCTTCTTCCAATTCGAGTAGATCATTAATTCGCTTAAGTGCCGCTTTTGCGCTGTACCAAGAGAATTGGATACCCAATAGTTCTTGAACAGGAGACAACATAAACCAAAGGTAACCAAACACCGCGAAAATTTGACCAATGGTAAGGTCACTGAACATTACCATTAGCATTGCAACCGCACGGAACAACTCGAAACCGATTAAAAACAGAAGGAAAGAGACACGTCCCGCAGCCTCTGATTGCCATGCATACTTGTCAGCATCGATACGAACTTGGTCAGCGCTGCCTTTTAACTGCTGGAGAAACTCTCGCTCTTTATTAGCCGCTCGTAGTTGATAAATGCCGTCAAGAGTTTCGACTAAGCGGTTCTGGAAAATCTCAAATGAATGGTTTTCTTTGCGTTTAAGGTGCTTAACCATACTTCCCAGCTTACGTGAGAAGTAAATGACAATAGGGTTGACGAGAAGAATAAACAGACCCAGACGCCAATCGAGCCAAAGTAGCACGATAGCTGTACCAATCACCGTCAGTAGGCTGATAACAAATTTAGCTAATGTAGAACCAATAAATTTATCAATGGTCTCAATGTCGGTGATAAGGTGAGCGTTGATGCCACCACTGCCTTTTGTTTCGTACTGTCGAATGCTAATACGACCAAGCTTGTCGATCATTTTACTTCGCATTTCAAAGGTGATTGTCTTTGAAACCAAGGTAAATTGTCGGCTTTGAAGAATATTAAACCCTTGGCTTGCTGCCCTCATCAGCACAACCAAGAACAGAGTAAAGAAGATATAACCCGTAGGTGTGTGCCACGCTTCAGGTAAAACCGCGTTCATTGCTGCTAAGCCCGATGCCGGTTTGTCCAATAAGACTTCATCCACCATGAGAGGCATAAGAAGAGGGATTGGAACACTAATCAAGGTCGCAAGTACAGCTATCAAGTTCGCTAGAATCAGCTTGGACTTGTGCTTTTTCACTTGTGTTATCAACCAAGAACGGCTAATAGTGTCGTTTTTCGGATTCATTGTAATTGAGAATAAGTCCTATTAAAAAGTAGGGCTGCATTTTAGCGCCATACCAACAGAATGGAAGCCTAAATAAAAAGTAGGAAGTTAATATGAACATAGAACAATACCAAAGACTTACCAAGCAAGCAGTTGCGCTTATCGAATCAGAGAAAGACTACATCGCAAACCTTGCCAACATCAGCTCTCTTCTATTTATGGAACTTGAAGACCTGAATTGGGCGGGTTTTTACCTAACGAAAGGTGATGAGTTGGTGCTCGGCCCTTTCCAAGGTAAGCCTGCTTGTGTTCGTATCCCAATGGGACGAGGCGTCTGTGGTACTGCAGCACAAACTAACAGCGTACAAAGAGTATACGATGTGCATGCATTTGAAGGTCACATTGCTTGTGATGCAGCAAGTAATTCAGAAATTGTTATTCCTTTTACTATCAATGGGGAAGTGGCTGGCGTGTTGGATATTGATAGTCCAAATATCGGTCGATTCAATGAAATTGATGAAGAAGGCCTCACTCATTTTATGGCTGAAGTAGAAAAGCTGCTTAATTCGCACGCTAACGACGCATAAATTCGCCCTCGAGTGTGGTTTTTCCTTGGCATGTCACTATAATACGAGAATATTTTTTCTTAATGCTTCGCGGAAATCCGCTCAAACCAGGAACCCTCATGACTGAAAAGTTAAAAAACAGCAAAGAAGTTATCGCATACATTGCTGAATGTTTCCCTAAGTGCTTTACTTTAGAAGGTGAAGCAAAGCCTCTGAAAATTGGTATTTTTCAAGATCTTGCGGAACGTCTAAATGAAGACGAAAAAGTAAGCAAAACTCAGCTTCGTGCAGCGTTAAGACAGTACACTTCATCATGGCGTTACCTACACGGCGTAAAACCAGGTGCAGTACGTGTTGATCTAGATGGCAACCCATGTGGTGAGCTAGAAGAAGAACACGTAGAACACGCTAAAGCGACACTTGCTGAAAGCAAAGCGAAAGTTCAGGCTCGTCGTAAAGAGCAAGCTCAAAAAGCTCGCGAAGAGGGTAAGGCGAAAGCGAAACCTGCGGCTAAAAAGCCACAACAGCCTCGTCGTGCTAACAAACCAAAAGTACAAAAAGAAAGTAAGCCTGTAGAAACACGCGCGCTAAACGCTGATGAAATCACAATCGGCAACGCAGTTAACGTGAACATGGGCAAAGGAAACATGGCAGCGACCATTGTTGAAGTCAATAAGGATGATGTACGTGTTCAACTTGCTAACGGCCTACAAATGGTTGTGAAAGCGGAGCACTTGCGCGCATAAGGGAGATACTCCTACGCATGAATTGCCGTTCAAAAGTGACACTGATTGCTGCTAGCTTCTGGCTAGCAGCATCAGCTCAGGCTCTAGAAGCCAAACTAAACAAAGATGATTTGCCGGTTCTTGCACCTGAAGTTCAGCATGAAACAGCCAGCAAACGAGTTACTTCTCGATTTACCCGCTCTCATTATAAGCATTTCAATCTAAACGATGATTTCTCCAAAGCGATCTTTGAGCGCTACGTAGAAATGCTTGATTACAATAGAAATATTTTTACTCAAGCCGATATCGACTCTTTCAAAGATTGGTCCGTCAGCCTTGATGATCAGCTTAAAGCTGGTAATAACAAGATTGCATTTGATGTTTATAATCTTTCGATGCAGAAGCGTTTTGATCGTTTTGCCTACGCATTGACTCTACTCGATAAAGAAATCAAGTTTAATACTGATGAGTTTATTGAACTGGATCGTTCTGAAGCCGCATGGCCCAAGGATGAAGCTGAGTTAAATGAATTATGGCGAAAACGCGTTAAGTACGATGCTCTTAACCTTAAAATGACTGGTAAAGAATGGCCAGAAATCAAAGAGGTTCTAGCGAAACGTTACAACAACGCGATGAAACGCATCACGCAAACTCGCAATGAAGACGCTTTCCAACTTTACATGAATGCATTCGCTCGTGAAGTTGATCCACATACTAGCTACCTATCTCCACGAAACGCGGAACAGTTCCAATCAGAGATGAATCTGTCTCTTGAAGGTATTGGGGCTGTGCTTCAAATGACCGACGACTATACAGTGATTCGTTCATTAGTTGCCGGCGGTCCAGCATCTAAGAGTAAACAGCTAGGTGAGGGCGACCGCATTATCGGTGTTGGTCAAGATGGCGAAGAAGTTGTCGATGTGATCGGTTGGCGTCTTGATGATGTCGTTCAACTAATCAAAGGTCCTAAAGGAACCAAAGTTAACCTACAAGTCTTGCCAGAAGGTAAAGATGCGAAGAGTTACGTTGTCACTATTGTGCGTGATAAAGTTCGTTTAGAAGACCGTGCGGTTAAGTCTGAAATCATCGAGAAAGACGGTAAGAAGATTGGGGTTCTTGAGGTTCCTAGTTTTTACGTTGGTCTTTCAAAAGATACCGATAAACTGCTATCTGAATTGAAGGCGAAAAACGTCGACGGTGTTATCGTTGATCTACGCAACAACGGCGGTGGTGCGCTGACTGAAGCAACGGCATTAACAGGGCTCTTCATTAAAGAAGGTCCAGTTGTTCAGGTTCGCGATAGCTATGGTCGCATCAAAGTAAATGCAGATACCGATGGGCAAGTGAGTTACGATGGTCCACTAACCGTGTTGATCAATCGCTACAGTGCTTCAGCGTCTGAAATCTTTGCGGCAGCAATGCAGGATTACAACCGTGCGATTATTCTTGGTGAAAACTCTTTCGGTAAGGGTACCGTTCAACAACACCGCTCATTGAATCATATCTACGATCTTTTCGACAAAGAACTTGGCTACGTACAATACACGATTCAAAAGTTCTACCGCATCGATGGTGGCAGTACTCAGAACCGTGGTGTTGCACCAGACATCGCTTACCCAACTCCAGTTGAGCCAAGCGAAACAGGTGAGAGTGTTGAAGACAACGCATTACCTTGGGATAGCATTGATAAAGCAAAGTATCAGACATTCCCAAGCAACGACGCGCTTGTTACTAAACTAACTGAGCTTCACAATAAACGTATTGCTGATGAGATGGAGTTCCGTTTCATCAAAGAAGATATTGAGAAGTACCGTAAAGAGAAAGACGATAATTTGTTGTCTCTTAACGAGAAAGTGCGCGAAGACGAATCAGATAAAGCCGAGGCTCTACGCTTAGAGCGCATCAATGAACGTCAAGCAGCAATGGGTAAAAAACCATTCAAAACGCTTGATGATGTGCCAAAAGATTACGAAGCGCCAGACGTTTATCTAGATGAGTCAGTTGCTGTTATGGTTGATATGCTGAAAGGCTAAAAATTCAGTCAAAACGACTAATAATTCTCTATATAAAGAGCGAGTCATAGCGACTCGCTCTTTTTTTATGCGTTTATAAAGCGGCGTTTCTATAAAAATAGGTTGTTCCTGCGCTTAATTTGCACTAACAATTTACGTGATGTAGATCAAATATTTCGCGAAAATGAGATCTAGAGCCTAAGCTAAAAGAAAACGATAAGGATACCGTTATGAAATGGTTCATTATTTTACTTAGCTTTTGCTGCTTTAGTGTTTCTAGCGCGGAAACCAACAAGGAAGACGAACTTAGTCACTTTGACACTCCATTCTTGATCGGAGATTGGTATTTGATGAATCCAAACCCTGATGATTCTTCAGAAAACTTTAGAGCGATAAAACTCACCCTTGGCTCGGACTACACGTTCTCTATCGACATTCAGAAAAAAGATTACTCAATCGACCATTGGGAAGGACTCTATAACGCCAATGAGGACACCATCGTCCTTGGGTTGAATACTGATGAACCGCAAATTTATGCATATCGTAATAACCACAACACTCTAGACTTGAATGGTGTAACCTTCACTAAGGGGTTGTCGAATGCACTTGCAGGTATTTGGTCAAGCTCTCAAGTTGGAGGGGATGGCATGCTTGCAAATAACATCAACCAAATGGACTTAATTCTTCAACCAGACTTTGTATTTATGTTTAGAGTGTCAAATGAAGAAGGTGAAGAGGCAGTGAAACAAGGCGTGTTTTACACAGAAGGTGAGCATCTAGTTCTTTTGTACGAGAACGGAGAGCACGGAACCCGCTATACATTGAACCAAAACGAGCTGACGATTCAAGATTCTAACGGTGATATGTACGCGGTACTTAATCGAGTAACACCATAAATGATTCATCACCATTATTTCACGCAGGGTTATTAATAGTGAAATATTCTGATGTTGATTAAATGTTAAACAGAAAGCGGAGCTAAGCCACTAAAAGCTCCGTTTTTTTATAGAAAGACTTGTATTCTGATACCACAACCCCTACAAATAGCTTATATCGTGATACCAGTAAGAGGTGTTTGAGCCTCTAGTCCTGGTATTTTTGTGGTTCTATATACAAGGATTTATGGACATGTCTCAAGCTCCCCAAGCGAAATATCGCAAAGATTATAAAGCGCCATCTCATACAATTACCGATATTGATTTGACGTTTGATCTTTATGACAACGACACGATCGTTACAGCAGTATCAAAAGTAGTTCAAAAGGGTGAATTAACCACATTAGAACTCGATGGTGAAGGGCTAGAGCTACGCTCTGTAAAAGTGAACGATGAAGACTGGTCTCATCATGAAGTCAAAGAAGCCTCTTTAGTTCTTACCGATCTGCCAGCAGAATTTGATTTAGAAATCGTTACTAAGATCGACCCGGAAGCAAACACCGCACTTGAAGGTCTTTACAAATCAGGTGGTGCGTTCTGTACACAGTGTGAAGCAGAAGGCTTTCGTCGTATTACTTACTACCTAGATCGTCCAGACGTTCTTGCGAAATACACAACAAAAGTGATCGCAGACAAAACCGTGTATCCATTTCTATTAAGCAATGGTAACCGCGTAGCTGAAGGTGAGGCAGAAAATGGTCGTCATTGGGTTCAATGGCAAGACCCACATCCAAAACCTGCTTACTTGTTCGCTTTGGTTGCCGGTGACTTTGATGTACTACGTGATAAATACACAACCACATCAGGTCGTGAAGTAGACCTAGAAATCTTTGTCGACAAAGGCAACCTCGATCGCGCGGGTCATGCAATGACTTCGCTGATCAACTCAATGAAGTGGGACGAAGATCGCTTTGGTCTTGAGTACGATCTTGATATCTACATGATCGTTGCGGTTGATTTTTTCAACATGGGTGCAATGGAAAACAAAGGTTTAAACATCTTCAACTCGAAGTTTGTGCTTGCGAATGAAAAAACCGCGACTGACCGCGAATACCTTGGCATTGAAGCGGTAATCGGTCATGAATACTTCCACAACTGGACGGGTAACCGCGTGACTTGTCGCGATTGGTTCCAACTGAGCTTAAAAGAAGGTCTAACGGTATTCCGTGACCAAGAGTTTTCGTCCGATCTTGGTTCACGCGCAGTAAACCGCATCGACAACGTTCGCATTATCCGTGGTCCTCAGTTTGCGGAAGACTCAAGCCCAATGTCACACCCAATTCGCCCAGATAAAGTTATTGAAATGAATAACTTCTACACGCTAACCGTGTACGAAAAAGGCAGCGAAGTGATCCGCATGTACCACACGTTACTTGGCGAAGAAGGCTTCCAAAAAGGCATGAAGCTTTACTTCGAACGTCATGATGGTACAGCGGCAACGTGTGAAGATTTTGTTTCTGCAATGGAAGACGCAACGGGCGTTGATCTTAAACAATTCCGCTTATGGTATAGCCAATCGGGTACACCAACACTTCGCGTAAACAGCGAATATAACGCTGAAGCAAAAACTTACGCGTTAACGGTTGAGCAATTTACTGAAGCAACGCACGACCAAGCAGAAAAACAAGCGCTACATATTCCATTCGATATTGAACTATACGCACAAAATGGTGATGTGATTCCACTGGTTATCAACGGTGAATCCGTACACAACGTTTTGGACGTGAAGCAAGACAAGCAGACTTTCGTATTCGAAAACGTTGCAGAACAACCAGTACCATCATTGCTTCGTGAGTTCTCTGCACCGGTTAAATTGGAATACGATTACAGCGATGATGAACTGATTTTCTTGATGAAGCACGCAACGAACGATTTTGCTCGTTGGGATGCAAGCCAAATGCTGCTAGCGAAATACATTCGTCAAAACGTAACTAACGTTCAAGCGGGTGGTGAGGTTAAGCTATCAGAAGACTTAATCGATGCATTCCGTGGTGTGTTACTTGATGCAAACCTTGAACCTGCGTTTATTGCTCAAGTGCTTTCTCTGCCTTCCATCAACGAAATCACTGGTTGGTACAAGCAGATTGATATCGATGCGGTAGATACGGTACTGAATAGCATTACAGTGTCACTTTCTAAAGAACTAGAAGATGAACTGAGTGCTACTTATCACGCATTGAACCAAACAGAATACAGCATTGACCATGCAGCGATTGGCAAACGCGCTCTGCGCAACCAGTGCTTGCAGTTCTTGGCTTACACTGAAAAGGGTAACGAGCTAGCAAAAGCGCAGTATGAATCATCAAACAATATGACCGACACAATTGCGGCGATGAGTGCAGCGAACAGTGCACAACTTGAATGTCGTGAAGCGTTAATGGCGGATTACAGCGACAAGTGGAAGCACGATGGTCTGGTTATGGACAAATGGTTTGTTCTTCAGGGCAGCAACCCGATTGAGAACGCACTTGAGAAAGTAAAAGAAACCATGAGCCACGAAGCGTTTAGCTTGAAGAACCCGAACCGCACGCGCAGTTTGATTGGTTCGTTCTTGAACGCAAACCCAGTACGCTTCCATGATAAATCTGGTTCTGGCTACCAATTTGCTGGTGAGATCCTTCGTCACTTGAACGATAGTAACCCACAAGTGGCGTCCCGCATGATCGATCCTCTATTGAAATTCCGTAAATACGATGAAGGTCGTCAAGCGCTTATTCGTGTAGAGCTTGAAAAGCTTAAAGCGATGGACAATCTAGCGAAAGACTTATTCGAAAAAGTGACTAAAGCACTAGACGAATAATCGACAAAAGAATAGGGTGGTCATTACGATCACCCTAGTTTTTTGTTCTGACAACAATCCATTTTCATGAACCAGTATTACTTCTCTCTCAACATCTCTTATCAAACATTTCTTTCACACTACTCTGGTGCCGCAAGTTCTGTACAAGTCATTACTGACAATGGTTTGAGGGTGCAACTAGATGCATCAAAATTTCGACCGTTTCTTAGTCAATTAGGCATTAGAGGTCGTTTTAGACTCACAACTGACCAAAATAATAAGTTTCTAAAGTTAGAAACTCTGTGATGCCTGATATTCCTAGTGAGTTAAACAGGAATCTTAGTCACATAATCAAACATTTCACCTCCTACCACTGCGAATTTTTGTTAAACATTTGTAATTATGCTTTTACAATAAGTGCATGCATTACCTATGCTTAGTTTCGAGGCTAAAACCCGAAGTTAAGTCCCCCTACAAAACAACAATTCTAATGTGGAGTGTGAATATGACCGCGCGTGAAAATGTAGTGCCGGTTCTGCTTGAAAAGGTATACCAACTAATTCAAGACAAACTCGAGCTTTCTCACCAACCGCTTGTAACTAAACTTGCTCAACACTTATTTAGTAACATTGCTGATGATGACTTGATTCAGCGAAACGAATCCGACCTATATGGTGCCGTTGTTAGCCTGTGGCATCATGTCAATGAAAAGAAACCAGAAGACATTTCTGTCAGGGTATTCAACCCAACTGTCAGCCGCCAAGGTTGGCAATCAACACACACTATTGTTGAAATTGTTGTTCCGGACAGCCCGTTTTTGGTGGATTCCATCAAGATGGCGTTAACGCGACTTGACCTTGTTTCTCACTTGATGCTCAACAACCCAACGCAACTAGAACGCGATAAAAAAGGGCAAGTGACGGACGTTAATGGCGAGGGTGGTGTTCTTCAATCTCTGTTCCATATCGAAGTTGACCGCTTAACCAGTAAAGGTGAAATGCAAGAGCTGAAAAATGAGCTACTGACCATTTTGTCTGACACGCGTTTAGTGGTTGATGATTGGAAACAAATGGTTGATAAACTTAAGATCGTTACTGATGATCTTGAAAAGAACAAAGATCGAGTTTCGATGAAGACTGATCGTTTAGATGAGACGATCGAATACCTACGTTGGTTAGGGGATCATAACTTCACCTTCATGGGTTACAAAGAGTATGATCTTGTTAGCGTCAATGGTGACACTGAGCTGCAACCTGTTAAAGAGAAAGGTCTTGGTCTCTTTGCCGATGACAATCGCATTCGCAGCATCAAGCTTTCTGAACTGTCCGACTCTGCACGCCTAGAAGCGAAAAAGCCTTACGCATTGATCATCACTAAGGGCAATCAGGCATCTCGTATTCACCGCCCAGCTTACACTGACTACATTGGCGTTAAGAAATTCGATAAGAACGGCAAAGTGATTGGTGAGCACCGTTTCACAGGTCTTTACACTTCTGCTGTATACAACCAAGCCGTACAAAGTATTCCTCTGATCCGCGAGAAAGTGGATCGTATTCTAGAAGCGAGTGGTTACCGTAACGGATCGTACTCGTACAAAGCCCTGCACAACATTCTAGAAAACTACCCACGTGACGAATTACTTCAAGCTCGTGAAGAAGAGTTATTAGAAGTGGGGATGGGTGTCGTGCAAATGCAAGATCGTGACTTGTTACGTCTATTTGTTCGTAAAGACCCGTTTGGTCGATTCTTCAGCTGTATGGTTTATGTGACAAAAGATCGATACAACACAGAGCTTCGTCGTCAAACGCAACGCATTCTTAAGCAGTACTTTGGCTGTGAACAAGAGGTTGAATTCACAACCTTCTTCTCAGAAAGCCCGTTGGCGAGAACCCATTACATTGTTCGTGTAGACAATAACAACATTGATGTAGACGTGAAAAAGATTGAGCAGAACTTAATGGAAGTATCGACTTCATGGGACGACCGCCTAAAAGAGTCTATCATTGCTAACTTTGGTGAAAGCAAAGGTCTTCCGCTTTCGAAAGAGTACATGAGCGCATTCCCACGTTCATATAAAGAAGACATGATGCCAGGTTCTGCGGTTGCAGATATCGAACGTCTAGAAGCGTTAAGCGACGACAACAAACTCGGCATGTTGTTCTATCGTCCGCAAGAAGAAGCGGCTGAATCGAAAGCAGTTCGCTTGAAGCTATACCACCGCGACGAGCCAATTCACCTATCCGACGTGATGCCAATGTTGGAAAACCTAGGGTTACGTGTGATCGGCGAATCGCCTTATGAGATCGAAACCAACAATGGTCAAACATTCTGGATCCTAGATTTCTCAATGCTGCATAAGAGCGACAAGACCGTTGATCTTCGTGAAGCTCGCGATCGTTTCCAACAAGCATTCGCAGCGATTTGGGCAGGTAACCTAGAGAGTGATGGCTTCAACCGCTTGGTACTAGGCGCTTCACTGTCTGGTCGTGAAATCTCAATTCTTCGTGCATACGCGCGCTACATGCGCCAGGTTGGTTTCCCATTCAGCCAACAATACATAGAAGATACCCTTAGCCATTACCCAGATTTGGCAACGGGTCTAGTAAACTTGTTTGCCAAACGATTCGATCCAAAACACAAAGGCAGCGAGAAAGGTCAGAACGATCTTATCAAGAAAATAACCGAGCAACTGGATCGTGTTGAAAGCCTAGATGATGATCGTATCATCCGTCGCTACATGGAAATGATCACGGCAACGCTACGTACTAACTACTACCAATTGGACGAAAATAAGCAGCCGAAACCTTGGTTATCGTTGAAGATGAAACCAAGCGAAATCCCAGATATTCCTCAGCCAGTGCCTGCGTTTGAGATCTTCGTTTACGCACCTGATATTGAAGGTGTACACCTACGTGGCGGTAAAGTCGCGCGTGGTGGTTTGCGTTGGTCGGATCGTCAAGAGGACTTCCGTACTGAAATTCTTGGTCTGGTTAAAGCACAGCAAGTTAAGAACACGGTTATTGTTCCTGTGGGTGCAAAAGGTGGCTTCGTATGTAAACGTCAGCCAACTCTAACTAACCGTGATGAAATCTTCGCTGAAGGTCAACGTTGTTACAAACGCTTCATTCGCGCGCTTCTCGATGTGTCCGATAACATCATCGAAGGCGAAGTTATTCCGCCGAAGAGTGTAGTGCGTCACGATGAAGACGACCCATACTTAGTTGTTGCCGCCGATAAAGGTACAGCAACATTCTCTGATTTGGCGAACTCTGTATCGGATGAGTACAACTTCTGGCTAGGTGACGCGTTTGCATCAGGTGGTTCTAATGGTTATGACCACAAAGCAATGGGTATCACTGCGAAAGGTGGTTGGGAATCGGTGAAACGCCACTTCCGAGAAATGGGCATCAACTGTCAAACCACTGACTTCACAGCAATTGGTGTGGGTGATATGGCAGGGGACGTATTTGGTAACGGTATGCTGCTATCTAAGCATATTCGTCTACAAGCTGCGTTTAACCATATGCACATCTTCATTGATCCAAATCCGGATTCAGCCACCAGCTGGGAAGAGCGTAATCGCTTGTTCAATCTCCCACGATCAAGCTGGGAAGATTACAACGCCGAGTTGATCTCGCAGGGCGGTGGTATTTTCTCTCGTCGCTCTAAATCGATCCAACTAACGCCAGAAATCCAAAAAATGCTGGGCACGAAGAAAGCGTCTCTAGCGCCAAACGATCTGATTAAGATGATCCTGCAAATGGAAGTGGATCTGCTTTGGAATGGTGGTATCGGTACGTATGTTAAAGCTTCCAGCGAGACACACACTGATGTTGGCGACCGTGCAAATGACGTACTCCGTATCGATGGACGTGATTTAAAAGCGAAAGTGGTTGGTGAAGGCGGTAACTTAGGTATGACTCAGCTTGGTCGTATCGAATACGCAAGCACAGGCGGTCGTGTAAATACGGACTTTGTGGATAACGTTGGTGGCGTAGACTGTTCGGACAACGAAGTGAACATTAAGATCTTCTTGAATGGTTTAGTATCGAATGGCGATCTAACGGTTAAACAACGCAACCAGATTCTTGAATCGATGGAAGACGAAGTGGGCGAAATCGTATTGGACGATGCATACCGTCAATCTGAGTCTATTTCGGTGACTGAACAGCAAGGTGTTGGCATCGTTAAAGAGCAAATCCGCTTTATCCATACAATGGAGAAAGCAGGGTACTTGGATCGTGCTCTTGAGTACATTCCAGACGATGAAACCTTGATTGAGCGAGAGAAACAAGGTCTTGGTCTGACACGTCCTGAACTTTCAGTACTCGTAGCTTACGGTAAGATGGTTCTGAAAGAACAATTGGTTGCTGACGAAATTGCAAATGATGAATTCCATGGAAAACAGTTAGTTGCTTATTTCCCAAGTGAGTTACGCCGTAACTACAAAGATCAGATGGTAAACCACCCGCTGCGTGCTGAAATCATCGCAACAGCGCTGGCAAACCAAATGGTTAATGAAATGGGCTGTAACTTCGTGACTCGTCTTCAAGAAGAGACGGGCGCGAGTGTCGTTGATATTGCGAACGCTTACAGTGCAACACGTGAGATCTTCGAACTGGAAGATATTCTTAAGCAAACTCGTGCACTCGATAACGTTGCAACTGCAGAAGCACAGTATGAGATCATGTTTTATGTACGTCGCGCATTGCGCCGTATCTCTCGTTGGTTACTTCGCAATCGCAGCGGTAAGAGCACAGTAACTGAGCTCGTTGCGCTATATAAAGACGATGTTCACACTATTACTGAAACGCTAGACACCATGCTAGTTGCATCAGAAGTGGAAGAGCATAACGAACTTGCTCAGAAATGGATTGAGCGCGGAGTAGAGGAGAAACTGGCACACCATGTAGCTCGTCTCTCTAGCCTACAGTCTGCACTGGATATTTCAACAGTAGCAAGCGAAACGGGTAAAACGGTTGAACAAGCCTCGAAGCTTTACTTTAATCTAGGTGACCGTTTATCACTTCACTGGTTCTTGAAACAGATCAATAGCCAAGCGGTTGATAATAACTGGCAAGCTCTTGCTCGTGCAGCATTCCGTGAGGATCTCGATTGGCAACAACGTCAATTGACTGCTCAAGTTCTAACTTGCGGCTGCTCAACAGAAGATCTAGACGTGATGCAAGCACTCGAAGATTGGATGACAACGAATGAATTGTCATTACATCGTTGGGAGAGCATCTTGAATGAATTCAAAGTTGGTTCCGTTCATGAGTTCGCTAAGTTCTCTGTTGCACTTCGAGAGTTGGTTCTACTTAACCTGAACTGTTCTTCGAACGAATAGGGTAAGTGACTTTAGCAAAAGCCTCGCAATCGCGGGGCTTTTTTATGTTCAAATCATTATAACTCCACACAACAAGTGACGCCGTAACGTGCAATTTGAGTTTTCCCGGCATGAAATCGTTTGCTTTTAAATAAAAAGCTAGCAATTTTGTATAGAGAATAGAGTGCTAATCAACTGTTTTTATGAACAAAATTAAAATGAGACATACTATTTTGCTGAATTCACTCATTTTCATTGAATTGCACTGAAAAACAGTAAATAATATTGACCCGTTTACACGGGGCTTTTTTCTTTCGGAGGCACAATGCTTTACCGTCTAGCCAGAACTGGCTTTTTCCAACTTGATGCCGAAAAGGCACATGATCTTGCAATCAAAAACTTCCAACGCTTTAACGGCACTCCTCTCGATCTTTTCTATCGTCAACAATTACCAAATCGTCCAGTAGAATGCATGGGGCTTACATTCCGTAACCCAGTGGGTCTTGCTGCTGGTTTGGACAAAAACGGCGAATGTATCGAAGCGTTTGACGCTATGGGCTTTGGTTTTGTCGAAGTTGGTACTGTTACGCCTCGTCCGCAACCAGGTAACGACAAGCCACGTTTGTTCCGCCTAGTTGAAGCGGAAGGTATCATCAACCGTATGGGCTTTAACAACCTAGGTGTGGATCATCTGGTTGAGAATGTGAAAAAGGCAAAATACAACTGCATTCTTGGTATCAACATTGGTAAAAATAAAGATACACCAATTGAGAAAGGGGCAGAGGACTACCTGATTTGTATGGAAAAAGTGTACGAGTATGCCGGTTACATCGCCGTGAACATCTCGTCACCAAATACACCAGGGCTTCGTTCACTTCAGTACGGTGAAGCGCTAGACGAATTGCTATCTGAACTCAAAGAGAAACAAGCAGAACTTGCAGAAAAGCATGGTAAGTACGTACCACTTGCGCTAAAAATTGCACCGGATTTGAGCGATGACGAAATCAGCCAGATCTGTGAGTCGCTAATTAAGAATAACATCGACGGTGTGATTGCAACAAACACAACGCTTGATCGCACAGTCGTTGAAGGCATGAAACATGCGAACGAAGCGGGTGGTCTAAGCGGACGTCCGGTTCAATCACGTTCAACAGAAGTTGTTCGTAAACTTCATGAAGAGCTTGGCGATAAACTTCCGATAATCGGTGTGGGCGGTGTTGACTCATACGTTGCAGCGAAAGAGAAAATGATGGCAGGTGCACAACTTGTTCAAGTTTACACTGGTTTCATCTACCACGGACCAGGTCTCGTACGCGATATTGTTAAAAATCTATAAGAGCAATCGCTAAATCGTTGAGAAATCGACGCTTGTTACTAAAAAAAGAGGAATTCGTTTCCTCTTTTTTTTTGCCCGTTCGTTTGTAAAATTTAAAAATCATGAGTAGGTAATTAAGCGTCTTACCTCTTATTACTGATTAACTAGTCACAAACAAGAGAACGGAATAATGCTTAAACCCAGCGACAAATGGAATTGGTATTTTGACGAGCAGAAAGCTTGCCTAATGCTGGATTTGGGGGAGGAGATGATTTTCCAAACCAATCTATGCCGTAAGCTGTTGGTCAATTGTGCCTTCTCAAACAATGAATTCACTGTTGACGACGCAAGCGCGTTTCAAACGTACAACGAACGAATCCGTTGTCTCGACATCAACGAATACCGTCAAGCCGAACTTACGCTCTATTGCGTAGCTGCAAAACGCTTTCATAAACCTGTTCAACCGAAGAGCTGGTTCTTCGACGCCCAATGCGATGGACATGAGCCAGAAGAAGGGGATATGGTCTTCCTAACAAATCGATATTCAGAAGGCGTATTCATCGTTCTAGAACCAGGTGAAACATCAAGCCTATGTGCTTACGTAGGGCAGGATGAATTTCTACTTGATGGCAGCAAAGTACTGCCATTTGGGCAACCAATTAAAGTAATGCACGATCGCATGGTGTGTGCCAATCACTTATTCACGATGGCACCAATGGCGATGGTGGGTTAATTTCCTTTTGATTTTTCTTTATTTTCGTTCCTTTGTTTGCATTAATCGACCTCATTAGGTCGATTTTTTTTGCCTAGAATTTTCTGAATATCTCCTCTTGTGCACGCCAAATACATGCCTAGGTGAGGGCTATTTTGTATCTCAGATATGAAGTAGCTCACTTTTATTCCACTTTTTTCATTTTAGCGTTTCCTTAATTTAGGCAACCAGACGCCTAATATTTCACCTTTTGTTCCCCTATACGCTCATTTTGTAAGTTAATTACGCGCAAAATCAACGGTTGGTATAGACCAAAAATGATGTAAATAAGTATTCACTCTCGTTATGATGCTTGTCTTTACTAGAAAGTGATAAAGAGACGTATTCTGTTTGTAGATGTGTTGTGTTTTGATTTTCAACAGATGAGATTGGCGACTGTTTGAGCTAATAAAGTAAAAATGCCTTTAAAAACGAGGCATTGATCGTAAAGTCAGGTATAATCAAAGCCATTTTTTATCGACGAAAGAACACTATGAATCAATATCTCGCGGTAACTTCAAACGGCATGGAAAATTTGCTTGTTGAAGAACTGACTAAACTAGGCATTGAAAACGCCAAACCAGTACAGGCAGGCGTTAAATTTAAGGCGACGAATGAACAGATTTACCGTTGCTGTTTGTGGAGCCGCTTGGCGTCTCGATTTGTACGTGTTTTATCGGAATTTACCTGTAACGACGACATGGACCTTTACCTGTCGACGTCTTCAATCAACTGGGTAAACCAGTTCCATAGTTCAAAGCGCTTTGTGGTCGACTTCAATGGTACGAATCGTGAAATCCGCAACAGCCAATACGGTGCAATGAAAGTAAAAGACGGCATCGTAGATTGCTTTGAGAAGAAAGGACTTCCTCGTCCAAACATTAACAAAGAACGCCCTGATATCCGCGTTCACGTTCGTCTGCACAAAGACAAAGCCATTCTTGGTGTGGATATGGTGGGGAGTGGCCTTCATCAACGTGGCTACCGTCCAGAATCAGGTCGAGCTCCGTTACGTGAGACGCTTGCAGCAGCAATCGTAATGCGTTGTGGCTGGGATGGTTCACAACCGCTTCTAGACCCAATGTGTGGTTCTGGTACGTTGCTGATTGAAGCTGCGATGATGGCAGCCAATATGGCACCAGGCGTTAAGCGCAAACAGTGGGGCTTTGAAGCGCTAGAAGATTTTGAACCAGAGCTTTGGGCAGAGATTAAATCAGAGGCAAATGTACAAGCTCGACGCGGTGTCAAAAAAGTTGACGCTAAGTTTTTCGGCTTCGATAACGACCCGAAAGTATTGAAGGTTGCACGAGACAACGCTCGTAGAGCTGGTGTTGAAGAGTTGATTGAATTTGCACAAGGCGATGCAGCAACCATTACTCGTCCGGCTGGTTTCGAATCTGGCGTTATCATTTCTAACCCGCCTTATGGTGAGCGTCTTGGCACTGAGCCTGGTCTGATCGCGCTATACACAGCGTTTGGTGGTCAGCTAAAAGCAGAGTTTGGCGGTTGTAAAGCGTCTATCTTCTCAAGTTCAGACGAGCTACTAAGCTGTCTTCGTATGCGTGCGGACAAACAGTTCAAATTGAACAATGGTGCGTTACCTTGTCACCAAAAGAACTACAGCATTGCAGAGCGCAGCGTTGATGAAGTGAAAGGCGCGGACACTAATGTTCAAATTGCACCAGACTTCTCAAACCGTTTGAAGAAAAACATTGGCAAGATTGGTAAGTGGGCTCGTAAAGAGAAACTTGACTGTTACCGTATCTACGATGCGGATCTTCCTGAATACAATGTTGCGATCGACGTGTACGGCGATCAAATTGTGATTCAAGAATACGCGGCACCTAAGAATATCCCTGAAGAAAAAGCCAAGCGCCGTCTAACGGACATCATCCGTGCAACGATTCAGGTAACAGGTGTAGAAGCGAATAACGTAGTACTTAAAGTTCGTGAGAAGCAAAAGGGTCGTAGCCAGTACCAAAAATTAGGTCAAGTTTCAGAGACGCTTGAAGTGAACGAGTACGGAGTGAAGCTGATCGTAAACCTTCATGACTACCTAGACACGGGCTTGTTCTTGGACCATAAGATAACTCGTCGTCGTCTTGGCGAAATGGCACAGGGTAAAGATTTCCTTAACTTGTTTGCTTACACTGGCAGTGCAACAGTGCACGCTGCAGTTGGTGGAGCGCGTTCTACAACTACGGTAGATATGTCTAACACGTACCTCAACTGGGCGAAAGACAACATGCAGCTAAACGGTTGTGTTGGTCGCCAGCATCGTTTTGAGCAAGCTGACTGTCTCCAGTGGCTTGAGAACGCCAAAGGTGAATATGATCTTATCTTTATTGACCCACCGACGTTCTCTAACTCTAAACGCATGGAAACGTCGTTCGATGTGCAACGTGACCACATTAAGCTAATGACGAACCTTAAGCGTCTGTTGCGTGCTGGCGGTACGATTGTTTTCTCTAACAATAAACGCCATTTCAAGATGGACGAAGCAGGGCTCGCAGAACTTGGGTTGAAAGCGCAGAACATTTCTTCTCAAACTCTGCCATTGGATTTTTCTCGTAACAAACAGATTCACAACTGCTGGTTGGTTACTCACGCAGAATAGGGACGGAACAGTAAAAGGATGTTGAACGTGCTAACGCTTTACAGCACTGAAGGATGCCATCTCTGCGAGATGGCGTTTGACCTCGTTAGTCAGATTGGTCTCGCCGAACAAACACACATCGTCGACATAGCGTTCGACGATGCTCTCTTTTCTCGTTACGGCGTAACAATTCCCGTATTAAAATATCAAGATTCTGAGTTGAACTGGCCGTTTGACTTAGAAAAACTCAAACATTGGTTGGATAATAATGGCATTACTTACCATTCATAACGCACAACTTGCATTTGGCGACCACCCATTACTAGACAAAGCAGAGTTCGCTCTTCAAGAAAATGAACGCGTTTGTTTAGTTGGTCGCAACGGTGCAGGTAAGTCTACGTTAATGAAAGTGCTTGCTGGCGACATTTTGTTGGACGATGGCAAGATTCAAATCACCCAAGACGTCGTTGTTTCTCGACTTGAACAAGATCCACCACGCAATCAAGAAGGCACAGTTTACGAATACGTATCTGGTGGTTTAGCTGAAATCGGTGAGCAGTTGAAGATCTATCATGATCTTCTCGATCTTGTCGCTCAGGACCCAAGTGAAAAGAACATTAATCGTCTTGCTAAGATTCAAGAACAGTTGGATCACCTTAACGCTTGGCGCTTTGATGATCGTGTTAAGAATGTACTTGGCGCGCTAAAGCTAAGCCCTGAAACCAAACTGACTGATCTATCGGGTGGTTGGCAACGTAAGGCCGCTCTCGCTCGTGCACTTGTTTGTGACCCTGATGTATTGCTTCTTGATGAGCCAACTAACCACCTTGATGTAACGACCATCGAATGGTTAGAGAACTTTCTAAAGGACTTCAAAGGCTCGATCATCTTCATTTCCCACGACCGTGCATTCATCAAATCGATGGCGACACGCATTGTTGACCTCGATCGCGGACAACTCGCTTCTTTCCCTGGTGATTATGACCAATACTTAAATGATAAAGAAGAGATGCTTCGTGTCGAAGAAATGCAAAATGCAGAGTTCGACAAAAAGCTAGCTCAGGAAGAAGTGTGGATTCGCCAAGGCATTAAAGCACGTCGTACTCGCAACGAAGGTCGTGTCCGTGCCCTTAAAAAGCTTCGTGAAGAACGTCGTGACAGACGTGAGGTTCAGGGTAAAGTTAACCTTAACATCGACGATGCTTCACGCTCAGGTAAGATCGTCTTTGAAGCTGAGAATGTCTCTTTTGCTTTTGAAGGCAAAAAAATCGTTGATAACTTTAGCTTCAACATTATGCGTGGTGATCGAATCGCACTGATTGGTCCTAACGGCTGTGGTAAAAGTACCGTTCTCAAGTTGCTATTAGGGCAATTATCAGCGCAAGGCGGTCGTCTTCATTGTGGAACAAAGCTCGAAGTGGCTTACTTCGATCAATACCGTGAAATTCTTGATCCTGAAAAGACGGTTATTGATAACTTAGCAGATGGTAAGCAAGAAGTGATGGTTGGAGGGCGTCAGCGTCACGCATTGAGCTACCTACAAGATTTCTTGTTTGCACCAAAACGTGCTCGCACGCCAGTAAAAGCCTTGTCTGGAGGTGAAAAAAACCGTTTGTTGCTGGCTCGTATCTTGTTGAAACCTAACAACTTGCTTATTCTTGACGAACCTACCAACGATTTGGACATCGAAACGTTGGAACTTTTAGAAGAAATGCTTGCCAATTATCAGGGTACGTTACTGTTAGTGAGCCACGACCGTGAGTTCGTAGACAATACGGTGACGACCAGTTGGATTTTTGAAGGTAACGGCATAATCGAAGAGTTTGTTGGTGGTTACCACGACGCAAAACAGCAGCGTGATCAAGTTCTTGCTTCGCGCAGCCAGGTTGAAAAAGCAGCGAAGAAAGAGAAAGTGGTTGAGGAAACTCCCAAAACTACGCAACCTAAGAACAATTCGAAGAAGTTATCGTATAAGCTGCAAAGAGAATTAGAGGCTCTTCCAGCTAAACTAGAACAATTAGAGGCGGATATTGAGACTCTACAAGAACAAGTGAACGACCCAGAGTTCTTCACTAAATCTGTAGAACAGACTCAACCGGTATTGGAACAGCTCGCTGCGGTAGAGCAGGAGTTGGAAATCGCGTTCGAGAGATGGGAAGAACTCGAAGCAATGCAACAGGATAGTTAAGAATTCGATGAATTGTAGTAACAAATTCAAATTAACCGCCATCGCTATGATGGTCGGTACGGCAATGAATGCCAATGCAGCACTGTATCAAGTAGTTGAAGTTTCCCCTGAAAACGTCACTACGGAAACAGTGTACGGTGTCGCAATTCAACAAGGTGACGTGGATAACGATCCTGATACAGGAAAACCTTTCGCGCTGGGTTGTTTTGACAAAGGCGCAGATTGTGACTCAAAGCACTTTAAACTTGCGCTTGAAACGCGTGTAACCCCAATCTCAACTGGGCAAGAAGTCGACGGCGTTAGCTACCGTGAAGAAGTGCCATTTGCGATGGATTCGGGTTTCTTTTACGTACAAGAGTTCGATGACTTTGAAAGATACTGTACGAACGAACGTCGTTACTCAACATGTGAATCATGGGCATCAGTCCATTGGAGTCCTTGGAATAAAGAGGCTTTTAGTAAAGACTTTACTTCAAATGCACTAGCTTACGTCGAGGGTGATACACCTAATACTATTGATTCTGCAGCGTATACCAATAAGTACAACAATATCATTAACAGTCTTACCGCTGATGGTAAACCAGTTGGTAATCAGAGCGTTGTTAGTAGTTCCGACCCTTCGAATTTAGAAACTAGAAATACGGTTGTTGCTCCTGTAATCCCCAAAATTGAACCAAGCTCAGACACTGCTGTCGTTGTCGCGAGTCGAGCGTGGCGTACTGATGGTAAATTTACGGTCGGTAGTGTTTCAGAACGAGCTAGCAACGAAAATGGAACACACCATACTTCCAAAGCAGCTATTTGGGATGATTCTGGTACTGTAAGTCAAATCGCGTGGCCAAGTGGGAACTATATTGATGGTGAACGTTTAGCGCAAGGAAGTATGCGTGGCTTAGTTGAGGATGGAACTACTGTGTACGGTGTTGGTTACAATACCTACGATAATGACAACAACTACATGAACGCAACCGTGTTCGTGGGAACGTTGGCGAAAGAGGGTTCAGTAGTTGGCTCCACGTGGAAAAATATAGAAGTTGATGGCGCGCAACAAAGAATCAGTGGCGATACGGTTCATACCAACTCACGTCTAACTGACGTAAACGCAAATTTTGTTGCAATTGGCGAAGCCAAACGTTCGGGTCTTTATCTAATGCCAACAGGTTCTGCTCCAAATCGCCTTTTCATTGTTGATAATGTGACTAGCAGTTCAGTAAGTGCCTTCTACCCAACTTCTGGTATATTCTTTAGCGGTGCTGGCGGTCAAATGGGTGGCATCAACTCATACAATGAGATTGTTGGTCAATTAGACGCTGAGAAGACTCGTGAAGAAGAGGGTAAACCTCGCCGTAAACGTGGATTTATCTATCCATATGCTCAAGGTGGAACAGTTAGTGAGCGTGCTAAAGAAATCTTCGATGGCAAAGCATGGCTCCTCGACGATCTCACCAACGGTGCAAACGATCAGAGCGCAAGCGCCAGAGATATTTCTGACAGCAACAACGAGTTCCGTATCATTAGCGCTTCAGATATCAACGATGCCGGCGTTATCTCAGCGACAGCAATGAAGTGTGCAGGCGGTTATGACACAACAGCTCACAACTCTTTCTGTAGTAATGGTGAAGAGAAAATCGTTGCCGTCAAGCTTAAGCCGATTCCAGGCGCAACTAAAGCTGATATTCAATCACGCAGTGTTGAAGAGGAAGCTGCGGAACGCCAAGGCGCTGGTCTAGGATGGCTGGCTTTGACCATGCTGGGTCTATTCGGGTTCCGTAGAAAATAGTCAGTAATTTTTAAATCAAGCAGAGGCTCACAGAAATGAGCCTCTGCTTTTTTTATGCCTTGAGAAAATGCGCAATTTGATCGATTCTTGTAGATGGAGTCATAAAAACTCCATCAAAGTTTCACAATAACAGTAGTACGTTTGTAAATGGACCTGTATGAGGAATTAACTATGAAGAGACAAAAGCGTGATCGCCTAGAACGAGCTCAATCTCAAGGCTATAAAGCTGGGTTGAATGGAAGGTCTCAAGAGGCTTGCCCATATCAACAAATTGATGCTCGGTCGTATTGGTTAGGTGGTTGGCGTGATGCCAGAGATGAAAGACAATCTGGTCTCTACAAATAAACTCTCCACATACAAACAGAAGGATTTGAAAGGGCTCGTTAAGAGCCTTTTCTGCGTTTAAAGCGGATGTTTTTAAATGTAGCAATTTACGCGTGTGTCTAAACTAAATGCCATAAGATAAAGAAAAGGCTCCTTTGATAGGAGCCTTGATAAATACTTCAGAGTAGGAGATTAGAAGCTTGAAGTGTCTTGGAACAAACCCACTTTCAGATCTTTTGCTACGTAGATTTCTTTACCATCTACACATACACGACCATCAGCTAGACCCATTACTAATTTGCGGTTAACAACACGCTTCATGTGGATCTCGTACGTTACTTTTTTCGCTGTTGGTAGGATTTGACCCGTAAACTTCACTTCGCCAACACCCAGAGCTCGACCTTTGCCTTTACCGCCAACCCAGCCTAGGAAGAAGCCAACAAGCTGCCACATAGCATCAAGACCAAGACAACCAGGCATTACTGGGTCACCAGGGAAGTGACAGTCAAAAAACCAAAGATCTGGAGTAATGTCCAATTCTGCGAGGATCAAACCTTTACCAAAATCGCCTTCAGTCTCAGACATTTTAGTAACACGATCCATCATTAGCATGTTTGGCGCAGGAAGCTGAGGGTAACCTGGTCCAAATAGCTCACCTTGGCTAGAAGCGAGAAGATCGTCACGGTTGTAAGAATCACGTTTGTTTTGCATTATCAATTACTCCAATTTTTGATAGCTGCATCTTAGTGAACACGTGTACGCTAAACAACTCCGATCAGTACTAGACAAACCAGTTTTTGATGCGCTCCACAATTCCTTCTGGATGCTCATGTCTTTCAAAGTTTTCAATACGTTCGGCAATTTTACCAATGATGCTGTCTTCTTCACCGCGAAATGGTTTAGACATAAGAATGGGAATCGCTTCATCAACAGTAGAAACTGACCAAATATGGAACTCACCATTCTTAATGCTTTCTATGACATCTTTATGTAACGCGAGATGTTTTAGGTTAGATTTAGGCATAATCACACCTTGCTCTCCCGTAAAGCCTTGGTGTTTACATACTTGGTAGAAGCCCTCAATCTTTTCATTCAAGCCTCCAACGGCTTGCACGCGACCAAATTGATCCACTGCACCAGTAACCGCGATCTGTTGATTCACTGGAGATTCTGACAAGGCACTCACCAAACAACATAGCTCTGCTAAGGAGGCACTGTCTCCGTCGACTTCGCTGTATGATTGCTCGAATACAATCGAAGCGGAGTATGGTAGTGGTTCATCAAGATTCAGTGCTGAACTCACAAACGCTTGCATGATCATCATGCCCTTAGCATGTAGGTTGCCGCCAAGTTCTGCTTTGCGTTCGACGTCTGAAATATCACCATCACCAAAGTGAATAACACAAGAAATACGCGCAGGTTCCCCATAGGAGACAGGGTGTCCGGCCATATCAATCACTGTAAGACCATTAATTTGCCCAACCTGTTCGCCGGTCGTCTCAATGATCACTTGTCCATCAAGAATATCGTCCACAGCACGTTGTGGTAGGTAAGATTCACGGTAATATTTATCATCAATAGCACGATCAATATCGTCAAACTCGATACTCGATGAGTTTGAATACTGACCAGCAAGACCTAACAGCTGGTTGTGCCACAGTACACCGAGAGGCAGATAGTGTTGATCTTCTGTATAGCGCATGCCGGCAAGAATTAATCTTCGGAAGGCTTCGTTACTCAATGCAGGGTGTTGGTATTCATGGCAAATCCAATTGACCAAACCAACGTATTTGCTTAGGTTTTCTTGAGATAAGTGGATATCTTCTTCAACCTCAGTATACATCGTCAGACCTGTAGAAAAGTCTTCATCGACATATTCGATTTCCGCTAACTGGTTTCGATCGCCTGTAATGATCAGCTTTACATCGTAGTCTTGTGGTGCAAAAGGCGATGACGCAATTCGATTTGGTGTAAGGTTAATCGGGGCAAAGCTTCCACCTTGAACTGCTGCTTTAATGTTTGGCCAGCGCGCAGCGTTTGCAAGCACTAAGTTGGCAGGAACAACAAGATAACCGCCATCTGCTTTAGACAGTAAGCCAGACTCAAATGTCGTTTGACCATCTTGATTCACGCTGTAGCGATCAAATAACTCTTTGGCATCGAGTGACTCAACTGTCACAACAGGCGCTGACGACTTATTCTTCAATACTTCGCTGACGAAACCACGATAAAGCGCATTATCAGTGCAATTCACTAATAAAATACGGGTTAATCCTCGAACACGAGTAAATCGGTCAATGGTCGCCTCAAGCCTAGGCTGAAGGTCAATAAAGGGCTTAATCGGTAGAGAAGTGGCTTTACTTAAAATCTCTTCGTACCGCTCGAAAGAAGGGGTGACATCTTGCCAGTTAACTTGGTTCATTCAAATTCATCATAATTTAGTCTTGCAAGCATTATAGCGAAACGGCGATCAACTCCCTAGCGACAATTTGACCAATCCAAAAATTCTGCAAATTCAGTTGATTAAACCTTCGACAAATGAGTGATCAACATCGATACTTTTATGAGTTTTAATTGCCGAATCTGCACACTTGGGTTACGCTGTCACCATAAGTGTATTGAGGGTCAGAAGGATGAAATATCAACAGCTTGAAAATTTAGAATGTGGTTGGAAATGGAAGTATCTCATCAAAAAGTGGAAGGATGGTGAAGCCGTTACCCGATACATCGATACGAGCGAAGCCGATGCCGCAATTGCCGAACTTCGTAAACTTGAGCATGAGCCAACCCAAGTTCTTACTTGGATTGAAAACCACATGTCTGAAGAGCTTGATAATAAGCTGAAGCAAGCGATCCGTGCTAAGCGTAAACGTCACTTCAATGCAGAACAAGTCCACACGAAGAAAAAGTCCATCGATCTAGATTATCGAGTGTGGGAAAAACTCTCCAATCGAGCGAACGAGCTAGGCTGTACGTTATCCGATGCTATTGAGTATTTGTTATCAGAGGCATCTCGAAGTGAAAAAGCCAGTATGAAGGTATCGTCGCTGAAAGAAGACTTGAGTAAATTGCTTTCTAGCTAAGGAGTATCAAATGCTTTACGTAATATTGATTGCTGCTGTTGTCATTTTTTGGCTTATCGCCGTAGATAGACCTGTCCTAAAAGTTAAGTTTGAACAAGGGCAAATATCGAAGGTGAAAGGTCACATACCGCCTTCTTTTAAACACAACCTGCAAGACATCGCTGAGCATTCTCCGTTTGATGGCGAAATGAAAGTCTATAACCAACGTACAGGTATGCGCTTAACCTTTTCCAAAGACGTGCCGAAAAAAGTTCAACAACGCATTAGAAACGTTTTTCCTCACCAAGGCTTTAAGTCCACCAAAGGTAAAAAGCGAGCTTAAGAAAACTATCAATTACTTATTCGTGTTAAACGGGACGCATTTAATGTGTCCCATTTTTATATCAGCAAAGTCAGTGAGTTAAAGTTTCACTTTTTACGAATTGAAAGGGAACTTCATGCGATACACAGTCACGTTTTTGTGCTTTTTATTTGGAATTTCTGTTGCTATAGCTGACGACTCAGAAATCAATCCTGTAGCGAAAAAAATCAAAGCGGAGCTTCAGAAGAAAACAGATAGGGCATTTGATGGTTACCACGGATATTGTGACTTGATGATTGAAATGGAACACAAAGGCAAGAGTGCAACGATCAAGAGAGTTAAAGGAAGTGGTGATAAACGCGTATGTCAGCTCACCAAATCAAATGTGAAAATTGGCAAACGTTATCGTTATAAATTCTCTGAAAAGTACATACGACTACACATAACAACGGGCAATTAGCATTCACTAATAATATTTCGATAATTATTATTCACTTATAAGTGGAATTAATATCACATTCCATTTACTGCATGTGTCTTTATAGATAAACTTGCCGACAGGAAAATAAAAACAACGTTAGGAATATCAGTTTGTTGCTCACGCAAAAAAATTACACACCAGAAGCAATGGACATCGCGGTCAAAGTATCGAAAGAAGTCGAACTTAGACATGCCAAGTGGCTAGCTAGTATGAACCACCAAGTGGATCAGTCACAAGTGGATAAGCTCCTCAGTTTACAGGGGCGTTATTGTGACGATGTGATCTTTAGTGAAGAAGACAGAATCACGCGCAACCAAAGAATACTTCTCATGTGCGAACAAGAGCGAGTAAAAGAAAAACGCCAAATCGTGGAAGACAAGCAGAAAACACTGCAAAAAGTCATCAGCGATGTATCGAAAGTCGCCGATCGAATGTTAATGAAGAAGCTTGAAACGCTTCCAATTGATAAATTATCGAGCAATATACCCGCATTTGAGTTATTCGCATCGTTTGCCTATTCTCCATCTCTAAGCTTTTCAAAACTGACAGACTTGGCTAACAATAGCCATCAGCTAAGCTCAACGATTATAGATCTGATTGAGAACTCAAGACTGCGTGAGCGAGGGAGTGCGGCTAAAACTAGTTCAGATGCAAGAGTCGCGATTGGGCGCCTTGGAATTGAAAATTGCCGTAAACTATTCCCGGTTTTAATGGCGCGCCCAATGATGAGATGGTCAGATAATAATACTAAAATCCTGACTCCCAAGTTTTGGCAACAATTGGTTTTGACTGCCAACGTCACCAAAATGCGATTGGAATCGGCAGATGTTCAAGATTCCGATTGTGGTGTTTTGATCGGAACGCTTCGTAGCTTAGGTAGCATCGTATTGATTAATCACTTCACAGATACGTTTGAAGACGCACTCATTGAAGTCATGCTGAACTATAGAAAAACGAACAGGAAAGATGAGTATTATGCCTGCGCCGATGTCCGACCAAATTCCGCTTTCTTGCCTAAAGTCATTGTCGATATGGAAGCTCTGGTGACTAAAAGACTTTTAGAAAACTTTCACTGGTCGAAGAATGTAGAACATATAAAAGTTGCTGTTCTTGAAGACATCGAAAGCAAACCCATCTTAGAGCGCAGTGTCTATGGAGCAGCTTTAGCGCAGGCTAGGGCGTATGCAATCTATGATAACTTATCGAGAAGTGAAGTGTTTGCAGAAAAGCATAAACCATTTTGGTTTGCTAACGTCCAGATATCAGGGGAAGCATTGTCATCAATTAGAATGAGTGCTCCAGGAAAGATGACTCTTATGATGTAAAAGAGTCACAGTGTCACAAAAAAACTCAAAGCGACTGTAACAAGTCGCTTTTTTAATGTCATAAGAAAATGAATAAACAAGTGACACCTCAGTATTGTTGAAGAACACAAGGTTACGACGTCACTAATGCTTAACTGTAAGTTCATCAAACGTCCAGTCACATCATTGATAAAGACTAATAGACAGCATTTGTCAGATCGTCCTTCAAACCAATCGTGGTAAGAGCCATCAATTTGAACGAGCTCGCCTAAACAATCACGTCGGTAGCGAGGTTGGTAAACTTTAGGCTTGCGTTGCGAATGCGGTGTCCATAAACCATCTGCAATCATCCAACTTCGTAAGGTCTCGTTACTATGAACTCCGTTAGTTTTTCTCTGGCAAGTGTTGGAGAAAAATCAGATTAAACGCATCCTTAGCTGCTTGTAAGCAAAGCTTAGTGACTACGAACTAAAGAGACATTTTAACTTTGGTAAATAGTGACATTACAACTTTGCGCCTACAAAATCAGTGCGCATTATGTATATTATGTTAAATGGAATATCAACGTACGCCAATTCTTTCTTCGTCTGGGCTCCTATCCCTTTCAGATTTTAAAATATGAGGCTTTTTATGAGTGTCATTAAACATAACCGCGATTTACCATAAAATACTTAATATAGATCTTAATAATCTTACGATTGTTAAGATCTATATTAATTCGCTACGCGATCTCCACTAATGAATGGATCGCTTCGTAGATATCCTGTCTGCGAACTGGCTTTGATACAAATCCGTCCATGCCAGCTTTCATGCATGTCGCTTTATCACTCTCAAGCGCGTGTGCAGTCAATGCAATGATTGGTGTTTTGATTCCTTTCTTTCTGATAAGTCTTGTCGCTGTAATGCCATCCATAACGGGCATCGACACATCCATTAAAATGATATCGATGTCTTGTGTTTGTTGCTCCAAAAACGTTAAGGCTTCCGCGCCGTGGCTGGCAATAAATACATTGTGCCCGAGTTTATTCAGAATAAGCTTTATCACTAACTGGTTAGATTCAGTATCTTCCACGACTAAAATGTTGGTCGACTTTGATGGCTGATTTGATTCTATCTTTACCGGTCTTTCTTGGTTAGTCCTGGTAAGAACCGGGATTTTGACTGTAAAATGAGAGCCGACTCTCTCTTCACTTTTTACAGAAATTGAACCTCGCATCATCTCAACAAGGTGTTTGGTGATGGCAAGTCCAAGCCCGGTACCACCGAATCGACGAGTAATTGAGCTGTCGCCTTGATGAAAAGCTGTAAACAAATGACCAATTTTAGCTTGAGGGATTCCTATCCCAGTATCTGCGACAGATATGATGATTTCACCATTGCTTTCTAGCACAGAAACATGCACATCTCCAAAGTCTGTAAACTTAATCGCGTTTCCAATCAAGTTAAAAAGCACCTGTGATATACGAGTAGAATCAATCCAGTACTGTTTATTTCTATCTAGATTGCAGTGTAGGTCAAAGCTCAAACTTTTGCTTGTAGCCACTTGTTTTTGTTGAGAAACAATTAGTGTTACCGCGTCACTTAAGTCTGTCCACTGTTCATTTAAATGAAAGCTTCCTGACTCTATCTTTGATAAATCCAAAATGTCGCTGATAATCGCCAATAGCAAATCTGCAGAGCATTCCATTTGGTTCAATACGTCTGACTGGGCATCGGTTAAAGTTGATTGTCTCAAGATGTCTAACATCCCAAGAACTGAGTTCAAAGGCGTTCGAATTTCATGACTCATCATGGCCAAAAACTCAGACTTCGATTGGTTAGCTCTTTCTGCTTCTTCTCTAGCCCGTGCTAATTGAGACGTCCTCACCTCAACGATACGTTGTAACTTCTCTTTGGTTTCAATATCGATAACAGCCCTTTCAATTAAGGGTCTAAAACGCCTTAACGTTTCTTTGTTTTCAATACTGAAGTGACCTTTTTGAGCTCCAACAAGGATGATAATAGTCTGGGTTACTTCAGATCGAATGCCCGTAAGTAGCATTGAATTCACGTGGCTTTTAATAAAGGAGTTTAAGCTCTCAAACTCCTTTAATCGCATAGGCTCGAACAACAAAATACATTCGCCATTAAGAGCCCTTTCCGACGCGTTACCCGGTAACCAATCTGCTCTATCAAAAACACTATTTGTTGATAATAACGTCTTGAAGTTTTGTCTATTACAGTCGCGAGTAATGACGATGAAGTCATCAAAATCAATGTACTTCTTTAGAACACTGTTTAGACCGGAGAAAATCTCGTGACGGTTTCGAGCTTCACTCATTGCAGAGATTGCTGACAGAATGGCTTTGTTTTCATCAGCCAATAACTTCTCACGTTGCCTTGCCTCTTTGAGTTCGACAAGTGCCTCTTGTAACGCTTCCTGCTGGTATATCTCTAAATATTTATCTTTCATAAGGTTTATGGAATATCGCTGATGATATCATCAGGTTTCCATGTCCATTCTCACCACCTATAAATCTTCCTTGCTCACCAAAAGTAAACGGGCAAATAAAAGGCAGGTTCTCTAATTCCTGATTAATTTGTTCACAAACACTGTTGATGTCCTGTTTTAAGTGCAACATAGGACCAGCACAAAAGATATTGATCACCCCTATTTTTCGAGATTCCTCTAACTTTTGATTGAATGCAGCGTTCACAACTCTCGCCGCTCTTGCGACAAGATGCTGGCGACTACCTTGCATCAACGTTAGCATTTCGCCTTCTTCAATATCGGTGAAAAGCTCAATGCCACCTTGTTCAGTTTCTCTTATCGGGTGTGAGAGTTTGTAATAAGGTCTCTCATACAATTGACCCGCGATGCGCCCTAACGGATATGCACTTGAGTTAGTGAACAGGAAGCTTTCTCTATCAGTTTGTGTTTCTTGATGATTTGTCCACGCTCGATATACATCGAGAGCAGGTTGATTATCTATCTCGAGTAAGATGCGACCTTTCGTTTTCGTCGCAATACCAGTTATCCCTGTTGGCGAGTGTCCTGCACTAAATGCGATATCGACCGGCTGTGAGGAGTAAAACAACGTTAAGCTCACGCCATTTTGTTCGTACCCTTGAGAGGTAATAATTGACCAGTTGCCTTCAATGTTATTGTCAGCAGCAGAACCACCAATGATTGGGACTAATGTTCCGAACCGACTGTCAATGCATTCTATGACAGATTCTTCATTCCCAGGTGTCGCATGTAAGAGAATTAAGTTAGGAACCTCACCTACTCTATCTGCATGAAATAAAGCCATATTCAGCGCTTGGTCTACGCTGGATTCAATATCCGTACTATAAGTTGAAATTCCTGTCCCGTAAGAATGTAAACCTGAGTCATAGATCGCGAGTATCGCAATGGTAGGACCTTGATGGTAACCATGGTTAGTCATGATAGCTTGGCATGAGCTAGCACCATGGAATGGAATGTCAGGAAACAGGTCGGAGAATGCGTACTGAATTGCTCTGAAGTCGTACTCTTCAGTGTAGTAGCAAATGATATGTGAGAGATTCTCCTCACTGAGTTCAGAGCGAAATTCTTCTATCGCTAAATATTCGTCGGTGATATGAGTAAATAATGATTGGCACTGCATACGGTTTTATTATTGGTTATCACTTTACTGTTATACCACTGCAAATTTTTACTGCTAGGCAAGAAAGCATTAATTGCATAAACAAGATGCAATTATCTCGCGTCAGATCAGATTTATAAATGAACTTGGACAATATTTTCATTTAATTTGATATTAATCGTTTTTGTTTCCGAAATACTATTCCAATTGATGTCTCGATATTTATCGTTGAGATTAATAAATTCACCAGATTGATTTAGATCAATTTTTATACTGCGATTTTCTGGGCTTTCGATTGAAAAGCCTTTCGAAGTCTTATTTATAGTGATTTTTGATACACCAATTGTTACATCACATCGTTGTTTTTGTGAACAGTCCACCTCTTTGCTCGTCTCATAAGTAAAGGTGCGCCAGAAAAAGGCACCGATTAAAAGACTGAGCATGATTAAGATTTGTGCAAGTCTCGCCTTTGTTAACTTTTGTGCGGCCATAATTCCTAATATCCTTGTTACAAACTTCAAACTTTTTAAATAAAAAATGATTTCCAGAGGTCTTGTAAGGTTACTACTCTGTCATTGAAATGTTAATTCAAGTATAGTGTCACGCTGAAAATGCCACTTTTTATTAAAGTCAGCAATGGAAATAAAGTGATGATAACACTTGAATTCTAGAGTTTACTTGGGTGGTGTTACGACGCAAGTCGTGTTGGAAGTAAAGTGTAGTTAATTAGAAATTGGAAGCATGCAAATGAGCCAAGTAAAGCAGCTTGAACAAAACTACAACTATACAGTCGTTCGCCAATTTACCCTTGTGACCATTTTATGGGGCATAGTTGGTATGGCTGTTGGTGTTTTGATTGCCGCTCAGTTAGTTTGGCCACAGCTAAACTTTGATACGCCGTGGTTGACGTACAGTCGTTTACGTCCATTGCATACTAATGCGGTAATTTTTGCGTTTGGTACCAGTGCTCTGTTCGCAACATCTTATTATGTTGTTCAGCGCACCTGTCAAACACGTCTTTTTGGTGGCCCACTCGTTGCCTTCACCTTTTGGGGTTGGCAAGCAATTATCCTAGCCGCAGCAATCACCCTACCTTTAGGTTTAACCTCTGGTAAGGAATATGCTGAGTTAGAATGGCCTATTGATATCGCAATCGCGATAGTATGGGTATCTTACGCAGTCGTGTTCTTTGGAACATTGGTCAAGCGTAATACCTCTCACATCTACGTGGCTAACTGGTTCTTCGGTGCCTTTATCCTAACAGTAGCAGTACTTCACATCGTGAACAGCATGGCTATCCCTGTGTCACTTGGTAAATCGTACTCGATTTATTCTGGTGCAGTGGATGCAATGGTTCAATGGTGGTATGGGCACAACGCGGTAGGTTTCCTACTGACCGCTGGTTTCCTAGGTATGATGTACTACTTTGTCCCTAAACAAGCTGAACGTCCTGTTTACTCTTACCGTTTATCTATCGTTCACTTTTGGGCACTGATTTCCCTATACATCTGGGCTGGTCCTCACCATCTGCATTACACAGCATTACCTGACTGGACTCAGTCTCTTGGTATGGTGATGTCTTTGGTTCTATTTGCTCCATCTTGGGGTGGTATGATCAACGGTATCATGACGCTGTCTGGCGCATGGCATAAGCTTCGCTACGACCCTATCCTACGTTTCCTAATCGTTTCATTGTCTTTCTACGGTATGTCTACTTTCGAAGGTCCAATGATGTCTATTAAGACAGTAAACGCGCTATCGCACTACACAGACTGGACCATTGGTCACGTTCACTCTGGTGCACTAGGTTGGGTTGCAATGGTTTCAATTGGTTCTGTATATCACCTTGTCCCGCGTCTATTCGGTCAAGAGCGTATGTACTCTGTAAGCCTAATCAATGTTCACTTCTGGTTGGCGACTATCGGTACTGTTCTTTACATCGTAGCGATGTGGATCTCAGGTGTAATGCAAGGTCTAATGTGGCGCGCAGTTAACTCTGACGGCACACTAACTTACAGCTTTGTAGAATCTGTAGAAGCATCTTACCCGTTCTACTTCGTACGTTTCTTAGGCGGTTTCATCTTCCTATCAGGTATGTTCTTAATGGCATACAACACGTACAAGACGGTAACTGCGCCTAAAGAAAGCTTAAAAGCTATCCCTCAGCCGGCATAAGGAGATTAAAGAATGAGTAATAATTCGAATAATCGCCACGAAATCCTAGAACGCAATGTCGGTTTGTTGGCTATTTTCATCGTCTTTGCAATCAGTTGGGGTGCGCTTGTTGAAATCACTCCTCTGATTTTCCAGAAGCAAACGACGGAGCCTGTAGAAAATCTACGAGCTTACACTCCTCTGGAAATGGAAGGTCGTGACATATACATCCGTGAAGGTTGTAACGTGTGTCACAGCCAGATGATTCGTCCTTTCCGTTCTGAAACAGAGCGCTACGGTCACTACTCTGTCGCTGGTGAGAGCGTTTGGGAACACCCATTCCTATGGGGTTCTAAGCGTACAGGTCCAGATTTGGCACGCGTAGGTGGACGTTACTCTGACGAATGGCATCGTGTTCACCTTATTGACCCGCGAGAGCTAGTACCAGAATCAAACATGCCAGGCTTCCCTTGGCTTGAAGAGAACGTACTAGACGGCAAGCTGACACAGAAGAAACTAGAAATCTTCCGTGACCAGTTCGGTGTCCCTTATAAGGATGAAGAAATCGCGAATGCGGCTAAAGAAGTAGAAGGTAAAACAGAGATGGATGCAATCATCGCTTACCTTCAGTCTCTTGGTCATGCAATGAAGTAAGGGGGTCATATGGATTTCGGTACAATTCATAGTATTTATACCGTTGTGCTCTTCGCTAGTTTTATTGGCATCGTATGGTGGGCATTTGGTAAGAAGCGTAAAGCACGCTTTGAGGAAGATGCTAACTTGGTGTTTGCTGACGAAGAACAAACGACCCCAAATAACCAAGGAGTGAAGAAGTAATGACTACATTCTGGAGTCTCTGGATTATCGTGATTACTGTCGGTACGCTAGTAGGCTGTGCGATCCTCCTGACTTGGTGCGCTAAAGACAAAATGGGCGTCGAGGAAGGGGAAGACATGGGCCACGAGTACGATGGTATTCGCGAGCTTAATAACCCTCTACCAAAATGGTGGACATACTTGTTTGTGAGCACGTTTGTGTTTGCTGCTGTATACCTGACCCTATTTCCAGGTCTAGGTAGCTTCAAAGGTGTCCTAAACTGGCAGAGTTCAGATCAAACTGTACGTACGTTGGAAGAGTCGAAAGAAGCCATCGCACGAGCACAAGAAAACAAGCAACTTAACCAATACGCTAAAGAGCTAGATGATGCTGATGCATACTTCGGTGAAGCATTCCGCGCACTTGCTCACAACGCAGATGGTCTACGCCCTATCCCTGAGATTGCGAAAGATCCTGAAGCAATTAAAGTTGGTCAACGTTTGTTCCTACAGAACTGTTCGCAATGTCATGGCTCTGATGCTCGTGGTCAAAAAGGTTTCCCTAACCTAACTGACGACGCATGGCTATACGGCGGTGAGCCAGCGGCTATCGTTACAACTATCATGCAAGGTCGTATCGGTCAGATGCCAGCGTGGAAAGATGCACTTGGTGAACAAGGTGTTCAAGAAGTCGTAAGCTACACGTTAAGCCTTTCTGGTCGTAAAGTGAACGCACGTGAAGCGGAAGCCGGCAAAGCTCGCTTCGTTGTGTGTGCAGCTTGTCACGGTACCGATGGTAAAGGCAACCCTGCTGTAGGTGCACCTGACCTAACTGACCAAGATTGGTTATTCGGCGATTCACGCGCTGCAGTAACAGAAACAGTTATGAACGGTCGCTCTGGTGTAATGCCTGCTTGGAAGGACATCCTAGGCGAAGACAAAGTTCAACTTGTCGCGGCATACGTCTGGAGTTTAAGCAACTCTGACAATAAGTAACATTTCAATAACAGCCCCTTTTATAGGGGCTGTCTTTCCTTTAAATTTAAAGCCTTACATTTTTTCATTTAGCTGTTGAGAACTTTTTTATGGTAAAGCCTTGGTATAAACAATTTTGGCCGTGGTTCCTGATCATCCTGCCTCTAACTGTTGTGGTATGGACAATCGTTACAGTGGTCGTATTCGCCAATAACTCAGTTTCTTTGGTCGCCGAGGATTACTATAAAAAAGGCAAAGGCATCAATATCGATATCAGTAAAATGAATGTCGCTCGTGACCTTGGTCTTAACGCTACGATTTCGTCTGATAGCAACACAGTGGTTATCTCTTTCAATAAAGGTGAATTACCGCACTTCCCTGCACTAACAGCGACATTCACGCACCGTACATTGCCAGACCGTGATTTCACTAAGCTACTTACTGCTGATGCGAAAGGTAACTATCGTTTAACGCCAGAAAACTCTATTCAAGGTCCTTGGTTCGTTGAGCTTGAACCGCATAACAAAGAATGGATGATTCAAGGTCGCGTCGAATTCCCAGCACAACCAACAACATTAATGAAGTAAGCCTATGTGTAAATCCTGTTATCACTGTGGTGAAGATGTACCAGCCAACACGGATTTCAAAGTAGAAATATTAGGTGAAATTCGCGACATGTGTTGCCCGGGTTGTGAAACGGTGGCGCAAACCATTGTTGATAGTGGTCTTGTCTCCTATTACCAATATCGAACTGCGCCAGCAGAAAAGGCGGATCTAGTCCCCGAGCAACTCCAAGCTCTCATCCATTATGACAATGAGGACGTTCAGTTAGAGTTCGTTCGTAACCACGAGAACACTTCTGAAGTAACCCTTTCTTTAGAAGGCGTGTCCTGCGCTGCTTGTGCGTGGCTGATCGAAAAGCAAGTTTCCGGCGTTAAAGGATTGGTTTCTATTCGTGTAAATACCACCACTAACCGAGCTTTACTTGCATGGGATAAGACACAAGTACGTCTGAGCGAGTTACTATCAGTGATTCACAAGCTTGGTTACAAAGCAGCACCTTTTGAGGCAGACAAGCAAGAAGCTGCCTACCACCATACGATGAAACAGTACCTTTATCGTTTAGGTATCGCAGGTCTTGCAACCATGCAAGTAATGATGCTTGCAGTAGCATTGTATTTGGAAGTTTTTGGCGATTTGGAGCCAGAGTTTAAAAACTACTTTCGATGGGTAAGCTTAATCTTCGCAACACCTGTACTGCTCTATTCAGCGCTTCCCTTTTACCTCAATGCATGGCGAAGTATCAAAGGTCGAACCCTTGGTATGGATGTTCCTGTTTCCATTGCGCTGATTTTTGCTTATGTGGCGAGCTTAGTCGCAACAGTGACTGAGCAAGGCGAAGTGTTCTTTGAATCTATCTCGATGTTTACCTTCTTCTTGTTGGTCGGCCGATTCTTAGAAATGCGCGCTCGTCGCAAAGCAGCTGCGGCTAGCGGTAACCTTCTTAAGTTAATCCCTGCAATAGCGACAACACTAGACGGTGAACAAATTCCGGTGAAAACCCTAAAGGTTGGCGATCGCATTCGCGTTCTTCCTGGCGAACATATTCCTGCCGACGGTAAAGTGATTTCTGGTCGTATCCATATCGATGAATCGATGCTGACCGGCGAATCTGTTCACGTGGTTAAGAAAGCAGGAGATGCAGTTTACGCGGGAACATTAAATGGAGACGAATCGTTCGAACTTGAAGTGACGAATTCTAAAGCAGATTCAATGATTTCTAATATCGTTCGTCTTCAAGATGAAGCCCAACATTCCAAACCCAAAATCGCAGAAATTGCCGACGTAGTAGCGCGTTATTTTGTTGGCGCAATTCTAATCATTTCTGCAGGGACTTGGTTCTACTGGCATCAAACTAAACCCGATGATGCATTCTGGATTATGCTCTCTGTTCTGGTTGCTACTTGTCCATGCGCCCTATCTCTAGCGACACCAACCGCGTTAACGTGTGCAACTTCTCGTATGGGTAACTTTGGTATCCTGTTACGTAAAGGGCATGTTTTCGAAACGCTGTGTAAGATTAATCATCTTGTCGTGGATAAGACCGGCACCTTGACTAAAGGCGATATCGAGATTAGTGAAACCAAAACTTTAGCTGAGTTAGATAAGTCAGTGGCATTAGCTCTTGCTGCGGCACTTGAGGCGCATGCAAATCACCCTATCGCACGAGCATTTTCTGGTTTTGGTCATGAAGATATCTACGTCGATGAGGTTCAAAACGTCATTGGTTCTGGTATTCAAGGAGTTTGGAACAACAAGACAGTAAAAATTGGCAGTGCTAATTTTGTTGTTGGTGAAAACCGAGATGAAAGCAATGCTGTGTATCTTTCTGTAAACGAAGAACATGTGGCGACCTTTTACTACCGAGATCCCATTCGTAAAGAGAGTAAAGCATTCATCCAACGCTTTGCTGACGCTGGTATTACAACTACCTTATTGACAGGCGACTCATTACAAAATGCCCAGCCTGTTGCAGATGAAATGGGTATCGACCATGTGATCGCATCGGCAAAACCAGAAGACAAACTCGCGTATCTTAAAGGACTAGATCAAGACGATATTACCATGATGGTTGGCGATGGCATCAATGATGCGCCTACGCTGGCTGGTGCGCACCTTTCTGTAGCGATGGGTGGTGGTACGGACGTCGCTAAAGCTTCTGCAGATATGACGCTTCTAGGCGATAATTTAGAAAAGCTATTAGAAGCAAGGTTGCTTGCAATACGTACAAGAAAGATAATTCGAGAAAACTTGGCTTGGTCTTTGGGCTACAACCTGCTAATTTTGCCGCTTGCTGTTGCAGGCTTAGTCGCCCCCTACGTCGCCGTAGTCGGTATGTCAGCGAGTTCTATTATCGTTGTATCCAACTCGTTGCGACTGCTTAAAGAGAAGTAAGTGAGAGATCAAACATGGAAAGTCTTTACATATTAATCCCTATCGCCATTGTGTTGGTCTGTGTCGCCGTTGCTATTTTTCTTTGGGCTGTTCGTAGCGACCAGTTTGAAGATCTAGAGCGACAAGGTCACAACATTCTTCTTGATGAAGACGAAAAACCAAATAATAAAAAACAATAGCGTTATTCTATGAGCCCAGACTTTATTGGTGCATTTATGATCGGTCTCGTTGGGGCTGGTCATTGCATGGGAATGTGTGGCGGTATCGCCTCTCTACTCTCCATGGGCGCACCGAACAATAAACCTTCTTCCTCTATTCCCCTTTTCTATAACGTTGGCAGACTCGCAAGCTACGCGTTAATTGGGGCAATTGTTGGTGGTGCTATATCAGGTCTTTCAGAGTTGAGCGGTTTAACCCAGTCTCTCGCTTGGCTTCGATTTGTCGCCGCGCTTTTCATGATCTTAGTCGCCCTATATATCGCAAAATGGTGGCAAGGACTGCTTGTTATTGAGAAAGCTGGTCAACATATCTGGAAGTTCATCTCTCCAGCAGGAAAACGCTTGTTGCCACTGAAGCACCCAATGTATGCCTTTCCATTTGGCTTTATTTGGGGCTGGTTACCGTGTGGACTAGTATACTCGGCGTTAACCTGGTCTGCAGTTTCAGGAGACGCTTTAAACGGCGGATTAATCATGCTGTCGTTTGGTCTCGGAACTCTTCCATCAATGCTTGCCATCGGATATGGTGCGAGCCATTTTCAGAAGTTGCAAAAATCGTTAATATTTAGAAACATCTCTGCATTAATCCTAATAAGCTATGGCATGTATACTGCCGCCGGCGCGATGCGAATGCTTGGTTTCATATAGCATCAAAGTCGTTTTCCATCATTTTTTTGCTACCCTTTAGAAGTAAGCGGTGATAAAATATTGATGTATATCAAATAGTGAAAGGTTGTTATGATTTCTGAAAAACCTGCAACAAAGCGTATCCAATCAGGTGGTTGCGCGATTCATTGCCAAGATTGTAGCATTAGCCAACTGTGTATTCCGTTCACTCTAAACGAGTCTGAACTGGATCAGTTGGATCAAATCATCGAGCGTAAAAAGCCAATTCAAAAAGGCCAAGAGCTTTTTAAAGCAGGTGATGAGCTAAAATCTCTGTACGCTATCCGCTCTGGCACAATCAAGAGCTACACCATTACAGAACAAGGCGATGAGCAAATTACTGCGTTTCACTTAGCAGGTGACCTTGTAGGTTTTGACGCAATCACGGGCGATCTACACCCAAGTTTTGCTCAAGCACTTGAAACTTCAATGGTTTGTGAGATTCCTTACGAAATCCTTGATGACCTATCAGGCAAAATGCCTAAGCTTCGTCAGCAGATCATGCGTCTAATGAGTAGCGAAATTAAAGGTGACCAAGAAATGATCCTTCTGCTTTCTAAAAAGAATGCTGAAGAACGTCTTGCGGCTTTCCTTTACAACCTATCAACACGTTTCTCGCAACGTGGTTTTAGCCCTCGAGAGTTCCGTCTAACCATGACTCGTGGTGATATTGGTAACTACCTCGGTCTAACAGTTGAAACCATCAGCCGCCTACTTGGTCGCTTCCAGAAATCTGAAATTCTGAGCGTAAAAGGTAAGTACATCACCATCTTAGATCACGATGCATTGATGGAACTTGCTGGCGTCAGCAAAGACTAATTTGCCCTATCAATTGATGTAGCTCGAAAATGAGCTACATCATATTTCTTCCAAAATCCCTTCGAAAGTCCTCAAATTCTTCCCCAAACTGAGCTACAGTAAAAATGTACCTTGTGTACTCCAATATACTGATTTACCTTATATTCAGTATTTGGTTTTACAATAATAAGTGGGCTTAGATATGAGTATATACAGTAAGATCCTTGTTGTTGCTGACATCAATAATGATGAGCAGCCAGCACTTGCAAGAGCAGTTCAACTCGCTCGAAAAAGTGTATCCAGAAGCCGAATCACTTTCTTTCTGTCAATCTACGATTTTTCGTATGACATGACCTCAATGCTGTCGGTCGATGAAAGAGATGCTATGCGTCGCGGTGTTATCCACCAACGTGAACAATGGATGCGTAAGATAGCCCAACCGTATTTAGACGATAGCTTCGACTTTGATGTTTGTGTTGTTTGGCATAATCGCCCTTATGAAGCGATCATTGCTGAAGTCTTTGCTGGCGGTCACGACATCGTTATTAAAGGAACGCGTAAACACGATGTTCTAGAATCCGTCATTTTCACTCCTACAGATTGGCATTTGTTGCGTAAGTGCCCTATCCCTGTACTTTTGATTAAAAATGCTGATTGGCCAGAGCATGCGAAGATTCTCGCTTCTGTCCATGTTGGTTCTGAAAACCCTACGCACATTGACTTGAACGATTCGATGGTCGAGCGTCTAAAAGAAATCACTAATCGTCTTGATGCAGACCCGTATCTTGTTAATGCTTATCCGGTTACACCGGCGAATATCACGATCGAATTGCCTGAGTTTGACCCAACGACGTATACCGACGCAGTGCGTGGTCATCACTTAACAGCAATGAAAGCGCTTCGCCAAAAACACGGACTGGATGAAGAGCAAACTATCGTTGAGCAAGGCTTACCAGAAGATATCATCCCTGCAACGGCTGAAAAGCTAAATGCGGCAATGGTTATTCTTGGTACAACCGGACGCACAGGGCTTTCTGCAGTGTTTATTGGTAACACGGCTGAGCATGTGATTGATAAGATCAATTGTGACGTACTGGCATTGAAACCAAACGGTTATATCAGTCCACTTGATCCAAATACGGCGACTTAATAAGTTGTAACGTTATCCAGAAATAAAAATCCCCCAATAACTGGGGGATTTTTTATGTCTATCATTGCGTTATACACGTAATAAAAAGGAGGCTAACTTAGCCTCCTAGAATCAAATGTTGGTGACATCGATAAACATTGACTCGTCAATGTTCGTCGAAGACACAATCGCTTCGCTGAATTCGTATTCTTCACGGTTACCTTCACGATCTAGTGGAAGGTTTTCAAAGTCAAACAGTTCGCGGTCAGCAAGCTGGCTTGGGCTTACGTTCTGGATTGACTTGAAGATCGCTTCTACGCGACCAGGCGTTTTCTTGTCCCAATCGATCAACATTGCTTTAATCGATTGGCGCTGAAGGTTCTCTTGAGAGCCACAGAGGTTACAAGGAATGATTGGGAACTCTTTGTGCTCTGCGTATTTGATCAGGTCTTTCTCACGACAGTAAGTAAGAGGACGAATCACAACGTTGCGACCATCGTCTGAACGAAGTTTTGGCGGCATCGCTTTAAGGCGAGAACCATGGAACATGTTCAGGAACATTGTTTCTACAATGTCATCCATGTGGTGACCAAGCGCCAATTTAGTCGCTCCGATCTTCTCTGCGAACGAGTAAAGCGTACCACGACGAAGGCGTGAGCATAGACCACACGTCGTTTTGCCTTCTGGCACTTTCTCTTTAACGACTGAGTAAGTGTCCTTGTCTACGATGTAGTAAGGAATGTTCAGGGTTTCAAAGTAATCTGGGAGAATGTGCTCAGGGAAACCTGGCTGTTTCTGGTCAAGGTTAACTGCGACCACTTCAAACTTGATTGGTGCTGCCTTTTGTAGATTCAGCAGGATATCAAGCATCGCAAATGAATCTTTACCACCACTAATACATGCCATTACAACATCGCCTTCTTCGATCATGTTGTAATCAGTAATGGCATTTCCAACATGTCTTCTTAGGCGTTTCTGAAGCTTGTTGAATTCTAGGGTTTCTTTTCTTGTATCTACTTGGTTCATTGCGGGCTCTCACATCGCCGATAAATCGACCAGGGCTTCCTAACATGGGTTTCTTTGGGGCGTGGATTATACGAGCTTTTTGCGCAGGATTAAATGTTTGTGTGATGGAGTCGTCAATAAATAGTGTGAAAAAATGGTGAGAGTACGTTGGAAATAAAAAAGAGCCGCAGTTGCGACCCTTCTTGCTTTTCTTAACGCTTATTTTTTCGCGTTGGGAAGATAAGGTAATACACGGGTTGTTGGTTGAGGGAGTGTCATGTGCCCACCTTCACCAATTTCGCTCAGTGCAACTTGAACTTTTCCATCCACGATTGCTTTCTCTGTCCCATTAGAGAAGGTAATCGTATCATTAAGAGCATCAGCAAACTCCATCGTCACACCTTGTACTTGAGGTGTAAACCAACCAGCAAACATACCACCTAGATCTTCAAGTAATGCTTGCATTTGAGGCATCAAAGGCGTGAGTTGTTCGTAAGATACGTTACCCTGTAATGGTTCTTTGGTCATTACAACTAAAGAATAATCACATCGAGTATCTTTTGGTGTTTGGACGAAGACAAGCGGGTTCGCAGACTTCAAGTTCTTATCGATCGGAATTGGAAGCTCTTTAGAAGCTGGAATCACAAACTCTTCGTAATGCTCTTCTTTTTCCATCCATGCTTTTTCTATCTCACACAGTTGCTTGGTATCTGCATCCACAAAAAACACACCGACTTTAACATCATCGTGCCCTTCTTTCGCATTATTCTTCAATTGTGTATAGAGCTTGGAATACGTAAACATGTATTCTTGCGCGTGAGTTGCAGGCGATGCTAAGACCAGTACCGCACTGCCTAGTAAACTTAGGCTTAACTTCTTCATCCGATCCGTTATTTCTTTTATTGTGTCCAGTAAGCGTTATTGTGGCGAATCATCGCACGTAAGTCATTAACATAGGCAATGCCACGTTCAGAATACGCAAGCAAGCCATGAGTCAACTCCGATGCTGTCGCCACAGATAACAAATCCTTGTGTTTCCCTGCTAAATTCGCACGAATGTCTCGTAAATCTGCGTACGCGCGGTTACGGTTCACATTCATAAAGTATCCATGTACAGATTCTTGAACAGTATCGAACTTCTCTACTTCATGCGTTTTACCAGCGCCACGTTTTGCAGGGACAATTCCGCAGCCCTTCTTATAACACCATTGACCAAACAAGTTGTTTGCTTGTTTAGCAAAACGAGAGGTACCCCACGCAGATTCATTGGCAGCTTGAGTTAACACCAGCGCCTCCGGCAACACATTGACACGCTTAAGCATTTCATCCAGCCAAGCTTGTGTGACAGCTCCATCTTTCAAAGGATAAGAATATAGTGCAGCCAAACGCTCGGCATAGGATGTTTGCTCTGAACTAATCTCTCCAACCGTCAAAGACGTTAGGAATGCACGTTCTTTTTCAATGCGCTTATTTTCTAACGCGATTTTCGGACGAAGAAAGTCAAAGAATGCTGTCTTCTTATCTTTCGTGTCCTTAATCGAGTTAAAATCCGGAATGTCACCAATATAAGGAAGATGCGACAAATCTGGGTGTGAAACGGGTCCATGCACAACTTGCGGATCAATCGCCTTGCGATACTCACGGTCATAGTGCAAATAAGGACCAATAGAAACAAAAGTGGCGGCTATTGTGATAGCCGCCACTCGTAAACTCATAGATTTTAAAGATTTAGGCATCAAACACCTGAGAGTTACCATCGTGATCGTTATCGTTTTGTTGCGTCGCTACGATCTTCAACTTGATACCAAACATTTCGCGGTACAGGATTCCCTTCAAATGGAAGAAGAACGGTAACACGAAGATCAAGCCAATTCCGTAGAACATTGCAGCAACAATAAACATCAACATCACGCTTAAGTAAAGCCCTGCGACAACAAAAAGCTTTTTGTTTATGGCACGAAGAGACAATAAAAGCGATTGCATTGGTGGTACTCTTTTCTCACAAATCAATAAGATAGAGTGACTAAATGCTAAAGAAAGGTATAGCGATAGCAAAGGGAAAATCATTCCAGCAACACCCTGCATCATCAGGCTAAATAGTGTTGCTAAAATCACAGGAACCGTAAATTGAAGACCTTTACCAACATGACGTACCTTTGTCTTCAACCCCGCCACGTGGCTCATTGCCATTAAACTAATACCAGCATAAATCGGCGCACTGATCACTTCATAACTGAAATTAGCGACATAAATAGCGGACACGATATCTGTGGTAAAAGATTCAGGGTTTTGAAGCGCATCCAAAATAACACTTGGATCTCCGAGTTGAAGTTGAAGTGCAATATAGAAAATACCCAGCTGAACGAATAGGAGGAGAATAATCGCTGGCGAGAAGGACAAAAACTGTTGGATGGTTGTGCGCCAAGCTTCGCTAAAAACGGCTGCTGCTTTTAGTTCATACTTGCCAGAAAGAGCTCGCTCTACACTCCCTCCAAGATTGAAATCTTTCTCAAAATCGTTGTTCATATTTTATCCAAGGCTAACTTGTAAAATTTTTTCTGGAAAACCAGTTAATTAATAAGGGCGTCATTATAAAGAAATCTTTGCACGTCTAAAATCATAAGTCGGCCTCAATACTTGCAATATCTGCTATTTGGTCGATAATTAACCACTCGCAAATCTATGAAATTGAAAACATTTGCACAAGAAATTAATGCCTTTCTTATGTATAGCTGAAATGTAAATACCCCTACAAAAACAGTATGGTAAGGAATGTTTACTTTTGCCTGCAAAATTTTTTCTGTTTCAAGATAAGAAAATGCTTTGATTTCACAATTTTGGTGATTATGATGCGCGCCTCAAAAGTGAATGACTAATGTCACATCAATTGGATACACCCCAATTTGAACGTGGGAGAAATACAGACGTTGAACGCTAAACAGCAAGCAGGAAAGCCAGTAGTTCGTCTATCTGGTATTAGCAAAAGTTTCGATGGTAAGGAAATCATCGGTAATTTAAATCTGGATGTTAATCATGGTGAGTTTCTGACAATTCTTGGTCCTTCTGGTTGTGGTAAAACAACGGTTTTACGCATGATCGCGGGCTTTGAAACGGCAGACAACGGTCAAATCGTACTAGATGACCAAGATGTAACACAGGTTCCTGCAGAGCAAAGGCACGTCAACACGGTATTTCAGAGTTATGCACTCTTCCCTCATATGACCGTATTTGAAAACGTTGCTTTCGGTCTTCGCATGCAGAAAACACCTGCTGCTGAGATTGAACCAAGAGTTATGGAAGCGCTACGCATGGTTCGCCTAGAAAAAATGGCACAGCGTAAGCCTCACCAACTTTCTGGTGGTCAACAACAACGTATCGCGATCGCTCGCGCGGTTGTTAATAAACCAAAAGTACTGCTGTTAGATGAATCTCTATCTGCACTTGATTACAAACTACGTAAGCAAATGCAAATCGAGCTTAAACAGCTTCAGCGTCAACTTGGTATTACCTTTATCTTTGTTACACACGATCAGGAAGAAGCCCTATCGATGTCTGACCGTATTATTGTTATGCGCGACGGAGTTATCGAGCAGGATGGTTCCCCACGTGAGATTTACGAAGAGCCTAAGAACCTATTTGTTGCTCGCTTTATCGGTGAGATCAACGTATTCAACGCAACCATGCTAGAGCGTATCGACGAGAAACGCATCCGAGCAGAAATTGAAGGCGTTGAATCTGTTGTTTACTACGATCAAGCAGCTCAAGCAGGTGAGAAACTACAAGTACTACTTCGCCCAGAAGACTTACGTATCGAAGAGATCAAAGAGTCTGAAGAAAAAGGCATCGTAGGTCACGTAACAGAACGTACCTATAAAGGTATGACGCTTGATTCAGTTATCCAGTTGGATTCAGGCATGCGCGTGATGGTAAGCGAATTCTTTAACGAAGATGATCCAGATGTGGACCACTCACTCGGCCAGAAAGTCGCTATTACTTGGGTTGAGAGCTGGGAGGTAGTACTAAATGATAAGCAAGAAGCTTAATCTTCAGAACGCGATCATTACCCTAATCGTTGGCTGGCTAACGCTGTTTGTGTTAGTTCCAAACCTAATGATTATCGGTACGAGTTTCTTGACGCGTGATGAAGCGAACCTAATTGAATTAACGTTTACTTTCGACAACTACCTTCGCCTGCTCGATCCTCTGTATGCAAAAGTGTTGATGCACTCTTTCTACATGGCGATCATTGCAACCTTATTGTGCTTGGTGATTGGTTACCCATTTGCTTACATCGTAGCGAAAATGCCTGAAAAATGGCGTCCGTTCATGTTGTTCTTGGTGATTGTGCCATTTTGGACTAACTCTCTTATCCGTACTTACGGCTTAAAGATTGTTCTCGGTACTCAAGGCATTTTGAACAAGTCGTTAATGGCAATGGAAATCATCGATAAGCCGATGCGTTTAATGTATACCGAAACAGCAGTAATGATTGGTCTTGTGTACATCTTGCTTCCATTTATGATTTTGCCGCTTTACTCGGCAATAGAGAAACTAGACAACACATACATCGAGGCAGCAAAAGATCTTGGTGCGAACAAGTTTCAAACCATTACACGAGTGATTTTGCCTCTGACAATGCCAGGCATTATCGGTGGCTGTTTGTTGGTTCTACTACCAGCACTAGGTATGTTCTACATCTCTGACCTTCTAGGCGGCGCGAAGAACCTACTGATCGGTAACGTAATTAAGAGCCAAGTATTGAACGCTCGTGACTGGCCATTTGGTGCCGCGACCAGTATCGCCCTCACCTTCGCAATGGCTGTGATGCTTTACGCTTACTACAGAGCAGGCAAACTATTGAATAAGAAAGTGGAGCTAGACTAATGGGACGCACAGTTAGATTTAGCTTTATGGCGCTGGTATATGCATTTTTGTATCTGCCAATCATCGTCTTAATTGTTAACTCATTTAATGCCAACAAATTTGGTATGAAATGGGGCGGTTTCACCACGAAATGGTACGAAACCTTAGTAAATAACGACAGCCTAATGCAGGCTGCATGGCATTCATTGAACGTAGCGGTATTCTCAGCGACAGCAGCAACCATTATTGGTAGCTTGACGGCTGTTGCCCTATTCCGTTACTCGTTCAAAGGTAAAGGTGCGGTAAACGGCATGCTGTTTGTCGTAATGATGTCTCCAGATATTGTCATGGCGATTTCATTACTTGCTCTGTTCCTTGTATTGGGCGCACAGCTTGGCTTCTTTACTCTGTTAATTGCTCACATCACCTTCTGTTTACCATTCGTTGTGGTAACAGTGTACAGCCGCTTAAATGGCTTTGATGTGAAAATGTTGGAAGCTGCAAAAGATCTTGGTGCAAGCGAATGGGTTATCTTAAAACAGATCATCCTTCCTCTTGCTAAACCAGCGGTTGCTGCAGGTTGGCTATTGAGCTTTACGCTGTCTTTGGACGACGTAATTATCAGCTCGTTTGTAACAGGCCCAACATACGAAATCTTGCCATTGAAGATTTACTCAATGGTTAAGGTGGGCATTTCACCGGAAGTGAACGCCCTAGCAACGGTCATGCTGATTGTTTCTTTGGTTCTGGTAGTAATTTCTCAGTTGCTAGCAAGAGAAAAAGTGAAGTAAAATCCGCACCCGTTAACATCACGAAACAGAATGGTTACATGCCATTCTGTTTTTCTATCTATCGTCCAAAATTAATTGGACAACGTTTGGTTTGGAGCTAACGTCAATGAAAAAATGGGCTACTCTATTAGCTGGTAGTGCATGTGCGCTTTCTCTGTTCTCTGGTACAGCGGCAGCGAACGATAAAGAATTGGTATTTATGAACTGGGGTCCTTACATCAACAGTAATATCCTAGAGCAATTTACCAAAGAAACTGGCATCAAAGTGATCTACTCGACTTACGAGTCGAACGAGACTTTGTATGCAAAGCTAAAAACTCATAACCAAGGTTATGACCTAGTGGTACCTTCTACGTACTTCGTAGCGAAGATGCGTGACGAAGGCATGCTACAAAAGATCGATAAGACTAAGCTGAAAAACTTCGGCAACCTAGATAAAAACTACCTAGACAAGCCTTACGACCCAAATAACGACTACTCTATTCCACACGTTGTTGCGATTACAGGTCTAGCGGTTAACGCAGACATGTATGATCCAAACGACTTCCAAAGCTGGGCTGACCTATGGAAGCCAGAGCTAGAAGGTCAAGTAATGCTGATGGACGACACTCGTGAAGTGTTCCACATTGCACTACGCAAGCTGGGTTACTCAGGTAACTCTACGGATCCAAAACAAATCGACGAAGCATACGCAGAACTACAAAAGCTAATGCCAAACGTTCTAGTATTTAACTCTGACAACCCAGGCGCACCATACATGTCTGGCGAAGTTGGCGTTGGTATGCTTTGGAACGGTAGCGCAGCAGCTGCTCAAAACGAAGGCATGAACCTGAAACTAGTATTCCCTAAAGAAGGCGGCATCGGTTGGGTTGATAACTTCGCAATCTCTTCTGGCGCGAAGAACGTAGAAGCGGCTCACAAGATGATCGACTTCCTACTGCGTCCAGAAATCGCAGAGCAAATTTCAGCGGACACGGGTTACCTAACAGCGGTTGCAGAATCTAACGCTAAATTCAAAGACGTTGCACCACTGTTTCCTTCTCAAGAAGACCTTGACCGTGTTGAATGGCAAGACTCTGTTGGCGACATGACAGTGAAGTATGAAGACTACTTCCTGAAGCTAAAAGCGGGTCAATAATCTGATCTTGCTTAATAAGCCATCTACTAAATGAAAATAGGCAGCAATACGCTGCCTATTTTTGTAATTGACTGATATAATTGTATGTTGCTAGGTTTATTTGACTCGAGTTCAAGCATTACGTTCTATTTTGACCCTAATGCTGGTTTTCGTGGCTCAGATAAACAGGATTGTGCTTATCGCAATTTGGCTCAAATCGTTATTTGTTACTAGTATTGATTTGTCCTGTTGCTGAACAAAACGGAAAACAAATGAAAAGTAAATTCTACGCAAGCGCACTGTGTGCGGCGACGCTAATCGCTACCCCTGCAATGGCTGCTGATCAAGAACTGTATTTCTACAACTGGTCGGAATACATTCCAAACGAAGTTCTTGAAGACTTTACAAAAGAAACTGGTATCAAAGTTATCTACTCTACGTACGAGTCTAACGAAAGCATGTACGCGAAGTTGAAAACTCAAGGTTCTGGTTACGACTTGGTAGTACCGTCTACCTATTTCGTATCTAAAATGCGTAAAGAAGGCATGCTGCAAAAGATCGACAAAGAGAAACTTTCTCACTTTGCTGATCTAGACACTAACTTCCTGAACAAGCCGTTCGACCCGAACAACAACTACTCTATCCCATACATTTGGGGTGCGACCGGTATTGGTATCAATGCTGATATGCTAGATAAGTCTTCTGTGACTAAATGGGATGACTTCTGGGATAGCAAGTGGGAAGGTCAACTAATGCTAATGGATGATTCTCGCGAAGTATTCCACATTGCATTGACTAAGCTTGGTTACTCACCAAATACCACTAACCCAGACGAGATCAAAGCCGCTTACGAAGAGCTGAAAAAGCTAATGCCGAACGTATTGGTATTCAACTCAGACTTCCCAGCGAACCCATACTTAGCAGGTGAAGTATCACTTGGTATGCTTTGGAACGGTTCTGCTTACATGGCTCGTCAAGAAGGCGCGAACATCGATATCATCTGGCCAGAAAAAGGCACTATCTTCTGGATGGATAGCCTCGCAATTCCAGCGGGTGCTAAGAACGTTGATGCAGCTCATAAGATGATTGACTTCTTACTACGCCCTGAGAACGCAGCTAAGATTGCACTAGAGATTGGTTACCCTACTCCAGTGAAAACAGCTCACGATCTACTACCGAAAGAATTTGCTAACGATCCAAGCATCTTCCCACCACAAGAAGTGATGGACAGCGGTACATGGCAAGACGAAGTTGGTGAAGCTAGCGTGCTTTACGATGAGTACTTCCAAAAGCTAAAAGTAGACAACTAATCAGTCTGTCGAAATAGTTTAGAAAAGCGGCTTCGGTCGCTTTTCTTGTATCTGAAGATCGCGCTTTGCATCTCAATCTACACTGCTCGAATTACAAAACGGCAGAATACAAAGTTTCAAGATATACCCAAGTAACCTCGAGATGCTAGGTTCAGCGAGACTGACTTGGTTTGTAGACGCGGCGGCGATTTAAAGGTTTAGTGGGTCTAAATCAAGAATC